>JAFGTJ010000030.1 GCA_016934195.1 Anaerolineae bacterium
CTTCAATTCGTTTTCACGCGGCGCGGCATACGCCTCGTCCAGGTCGTCGGCGTACCCCGGATGGCAAAAAAACTCCGACACGCCGTCCGGCAAATCCGACAGGATCGCTCGTAAATTCTCCGGCGTGGCCCCGGCACCGAAAAAAACGAGCGCGGGTGTGATGTGCTGCGGCCAGCGCACAGAATCATACTCTGCCAGAATCCTGGGCACCGTCCCCAAATCGGCATGAGTTCCAGGGCTGCGAATCGGGAGTCCGTACTGTGCGGCCAACGCGAGCATCACGTCAAACGCCGCCGCAATCCAGTAACTCGCCCCGTGATGGCTGTCCAGGTGATCGGGCGGGTGTCCGGCCAATGCGATAAAACGTTCCATCTGGGCGGTATATTCCGTCTTCAAATCCGCCGCCGTGAAGCGTGGAGCCAACGCCTTTAACTCCTGAAAATTCGAGCAGAATGTGCCCTCCGGCGTAACCAGCGACGACACCTCCTCGGCGGGTGCGGCGGGCGGGCCGAACGATAACGTCAGGTGCAAACCCAGGCCCAGGCGGGGCGCTTCCTGCTGCGCGCGGCGAATCGCGTCCCCGGCAGCGGGCATGTGTGCCATGACCGAGGTTGAAGTCACGATCCCGCGCTGGTGCGCTTCGATAATGCCTTCGCTCACGCGGGGCGAAATGCCGAAGTCGTCTGCGTTCACAATCAAGTATTTTGCCATTAAAATATATTCCTCTCAGATCATATCCACTGGCTGGCCCATCGCCGTTACATCATACCCCGGTTGGGCCGCCACCGCCGCCCGAAATTCTGCGTCGGCCAGCAGCGCCAGGACGTGCTGAATCATGGGCTGTTCGATATATGCCGCCGGAATCACCAGATCATACCGTTCGTGCGTCACTGGGATAAAGTCCAGGTTGAGCGCCATCGCCGCGTTACGAATGCCCATCCCGCAGTCCGCGCTGCCGGATGCGACCGCCGCCGCGACTGCCAGATGGGTATATTCTTCGCGTCCGTAGCCTTCCACATTGGCCGGATCAAGGCCGCACTGCTGCAATTCGTAATCCAACAGAACGCGGGTTCCCGCTCCCCGCTGGCGGTTGACGTAACGAACACGGACCAGATCGTCCAGTGATTGGATGTCCAACGGATTGCCCGACGCGACGATCAAACCCTGTTCGCGGTGCACAAACGTGACCACCCGGACCAGCAGATCGCCCAATGTGCGGCGGATGTACGACACGTTGTATTCGCCGGTTTCAGGATCGAGCAGGTGCGTACCGGAGATATGCGCTTCGCCGCGTTTCTGCGCGACCAACCCGCCCAGGCTGCCCACATTGGCCGACGCCAACCGACAGCCGGGGAACCGCACCGCGAGATACTGGCCCAACAGGTCCAGCATGGGATCGTGACTGCCAACCGCTACTACCGTTTGCGCCAGGTCTTCCCGCGCGCGCAGCAGCATCACCTTGACCTCGCTCCCCGCATCCAACCCTTCGCTAAAACGCGGAATATGCAGCAGCCCATCGGCGCGCACCAGTGATGTAATCACCCCGGCACCACGCGCCAGCGGCGTAACCAGCGTCCGGTCGCCCACCTGCCCGACTGTCACGCGCACAAAATCATCGTCTCCGGTGGGCGACGTAATCTTGCGCGTCAGGATAGCCGCCACACGCTCATAACGCGGCGCAGACTGCCCGGCCCACCGCCGCAGCACAGGCCGGATGAAAATCTCGCCCGTCAGCGCCGCCGATACCGGATAACCGGGCACACCGATCACGGGCACGTCATTCACCATGCCCATGATCACCGGATGGCCGGGACGCACCGCCACACCATGTACTAATAATTGACCGGTAGCACGCACCGCGCGCGCCGTGAAGTCCTTTGATCCCGCCGACGAACCGGACAGCACCAGCACCATGTCATGATCGGCGGTGGCTTCCAGGATCGCAGCCTGGATCGCGTCAGCATCATCGGGCAGCGGCGACCAGCGGGTAAATATGCCGCCTTCCTGCCGGACCTGCGCGCCCAACACGATACTGTTGTATTCGATCACCGCGCCCGGTTCCGGCGAATCACCCGGCGGTACGAGTTCCGAGCCAGTGGGTAAAATCGCCACGCGGGAACGGCGGCGAACCCACACCTCGGTATGCCCACACCCGGCAATTGCTCCCAGATCATACGGGCGCAGCACATGGTTGGCGGGCAAAATCAATTCGGTCGCCACCATATCCTCGCCCATCATGCGGACGTGCTGCCAGGGCGCAACCGGCGCGCGGATTTCAATCAAGTCTTCGCCCACATCTTCGCCTACTGGCTGCGTATTTTCGATCATGATCACGGCGTTATATTGGTCCGCGAACGGCGCGCCGGTATTCACCGGGAACGCCTGCTCCGGCACGCGCAGCCGGACCGGACGGGTTTCGGTCGCGCCCAAAGTATCCGCCGACCGCACCGCGTAACCGTCCATCGCGGCGGCATGGTAATGCGGGGAACTGATGCAGGCAAATATTGGTTCCGCCGTGACGCGCCCTAACGCAGCATCCAGCGATACGCGCTCGGCAGGCAACACTTCCCAGCGTCCGCACACCTGGAGCGCGGCCTGCAACCGGGCGCGCGCCTCATCCATCGGGATATCTTCAAGGTAAATGTTACGGTCGTCCATCAAAACAGCGTGACCTCTCCCCAATCACCTGCCCGCAAACCAGTTTTGTTCAGCGGCACCTTGAGCAAGCCATCAGCCCCAACCAGTGTAAAAATCAGGTTGCTTTTGCCAAATACCGGCGCGGCCCATAGTTCACCCTCACGATCCACGAGGCGCACCGGCACATGATCCTCGCGGCCCGCCGCCGAGGGAATATTCGCCGCCGCCCGCGCCTGTACCCACATCTGGCGCGGCACATCCGTTCCCATCAAATACGCAATCGCCGGGACGCCAAACAACGTAAACATCACCAGCGCCGATACCGGATTCCCCGGCAGGCCAATCACAGGCTTACCCGCTAAAACCGCCAGGATCGTCGGTTTGCCGGGACGCGCTGCCACGCCATGCACCAATACCCCCGGTTTGCCCAGGCGATTGATCACGTCGGCGGTCATATCACGCACGCTGACGCTGCTGCCCGCCGTCACTACCAGCAGATCGGATTCCGGCAGAGCCGCCGCCAATACCTCGTACAGCGCGTCGGGCTGATCGGGCACAATGCCGTGAATACGCGCCTCAGCCCCGGCCCGCGCGCACAAGGCTTGAATAGTGCCGCTGTTGATGTCGCGTATCTGTCCGGGCTGCAACGTCCCGGTGCCGGGTACTACCAGTTCATCCCCGGTTGAAAACAGGCTAACACGCGGCCTCTGGACAACGGGAATATCATCCACCAACCCCAATGCCAGCAGCGCGCCCACGTCCTGCGGCTGGACACGGTGCCCCGCCGGGAGAATTTCGGCATCCGGCAGCACGTCTTCGCCAACTTGAAGCACATTTTCACCGGGCGCAACCGGCTTAAGCACTTCGATCTGGTCGCCGGTAAACGGCTGCGTGTGCTCGACCATGACCACCGCGTCCGCGCCGGGAGGCACCATACCGCCAGTATGGATCAGGGCCGCCTGTCCCTTTGCCACCTGGACCGCTGCCGCCTGCCCCATCGGAACTTCACCCACTACATCCAGGTAAGCCGGGAGCGAGTCCGACGCGCCAAATGTATCAGCGGCCAGGACCGTGTACCCGTCTACCGTCGAACGCCGGAACGCGGGCAACGCTTCCGGGCTGGTGATCGCGCGCGCCGTCACGCGGCCCAGGGCATCATACGCGCTAACCGTTTCATTCCCGGCGCGGTGCGTGACCTGATTCCACCACCGGGTCCGCGCCACATCGGGAGGAAGCACCTCAAAAAATTCCGGCATAAGTCGTTTTCCTGATTACGTCTGGTCCGATCAAAAAGGCGTTGCCTCAACAACGCCATTGTAACGCACCCTGGACCATCCACCACCCTACAGAATCAGCATGGCAAACGACACCACATTCAGCACCAGCATCAGCACGATTCCGCCCGCTAACGCCAAACTGCGCAGATCATACCCTCCGCCCGCTGCCTGTATCTCAGCCGGAATATAGCGATAATACCCGGCGGCGCCGGTGGCCCCCGTCGCGGGCGGCGCGCCTATGACGCGCTGCGCGGGCGGCTGGCTGACAGATGGTAGACTCTCCGCCGAACCGTCATCATCAAATGACACATCGGCGCGCAACTGGGCCAACCCGTCATCTAACCAATTGGTAGACGGGGGTGAGTCTTCATCTTCAAGTTCAAAAATCAGTTCTTCCGTCGCTTCAGGCATATCATCGTCGGTCACAAACAGCGATCCAAACGCATCACCGGCAACCGGCAGCGACGTATCATCTACCATAAAATCAGAGGCCGGGCTATCCCAGGCTCCAGGCGCACTATCAAACACATCACTACTGTCAAACGGCTCTGCCGGGCTATCCGGTTGGGTAAACGCATCGAATCCGCCGTCTATAGGTGCACTTGCCGGTGCGCCGGGTGGCGCGCTTTCCGCCGCACCGCCCCGCAGACCCAGGCCCGCCATCCAATCATCATATTCATCGTCCGTGAGCATATCGTCCACTTGCTGCCCACTACCATGATAAGAAGCCACACCAGCGCCCGCTTGAGGTCCCCAATCCATACTGGTCGCGGGCGCGGCAAATACATCAAATTCCGAGTCTGCGCCCTGGTTGGCGGCGGCAGATAACCAATCCTCAGCATCATCCACAGCACCGGCACCAGTATCAGCCCCTGAACCGGCCTGCGTGCCCGCGAAGTCAAACGGCGTTGAGTCACCGGCAGGCGGCGGTGCGACAGGCGGCGGCGCAGCAGAAGAATCGGGCACAGACGGCGAGGACGTTGAAGCCGCCGCGTCCTGCCCGGCACCCTGCTGGTTGATCGCGTTGAGTCGCTGGCGCGCCTGCTGGTTATTGGGATTCAGCAAAATTACATTTTCGAGGCAAATTTTCTGATCTTCCGGCGTTTCAGCGACAGCGCTCATCCACAACCAGGCAATTTCATGCCGCTGATCCAACTCAATCGCCTGTTCCAACAAACCGCGCGCTTCCTGCCGCTGGCCGTTACGAAACGCCTCGGCTGCCTGTCTCACCAGATCGTCAACGTCCGACATGATTCCTCCAGAAAAAACACGTACACTGGCAGAATGTCTACCAGTGTACGTTATCATACCACATCCAACCCGGTACAGAAATTAGAACAGGCCGACGATGCTCCCGTCCTCGTCGATATCCACGTTCATGTACGCCGGGTAGGTTGCCAGACCGGGCATGGTGCTCATCTTGCCCAACAAGGGATAAATGAAGCCCGCGCCCACGCTGGCTCGCACCTCGCGGACAGGCACCGTAAAGCCCTTCGGCACGCCCTTGAGGGCCGGGTCATGGCTGAGGCTCAGGTGCGTCTTCGCCATACACATCGGCAGCTTGCCAAAACCCGCCTTCTCATAGGCCGCGATCTGTTCCTCGGCCAGCGGCTCGTAGCTCACGCCGTCCGCGCCGTAGATTTCTTTGGCAATGTGCTCGATCTTCTGCTTGATCGTCCAGTCCAGCGGGTACAGAAACTCGAAGTTGCTAGGCTGTTCACACGCCTCGACCACCGCTTTCGCCAGGTCCGCCGCACCCTTACCGCCATCGGCCCAATGCGTGCTCTTGACCGCCGCAAACGCGCCCTGTTCTTCGGAATACTTGCGGACCACTTCCATCTCGGCGTCGGTATCGTCGGCGAACCCGTTCACGCACACGACCACCGGCACGCCAAATCGCAGCGCGTTCTTGATATGCACGCCCAGATTGCCCAAACCGGCTTCCAGCAGTTCGAGATTTTCCTCGGTATAGGCCCGCTCCAACGGCGCGCCAGGTGTCACTTTGGGACCGCCGCCGTGCATCTTGAGCGCGCGGACGGTCGCTACCAATACCACCGCATTCGGGATCAGGCCGCTGTACCGGCACTTGATATCGAAGAATTTCTCCATGCCGATATCGGCTCCGAACCCGCTCTCCGTGACCACATAGTCGGCCACCTTGAGCGCGATCTGGTCGGCAATAATGCTGCTGTTGCCGTGCGCGATATTGGCAAACGGTCCGGCATGTACCAGCGCAGGCTGGCCCTCAAGTGTCTGCATCAACGTAGGCATCAGCGCATCCTTGAGCAGCACCGTGACCGCGCCCGCGACTTTGAGGTCTTCCAGGCTGACCGGCTCGCCCTTTGTATCCAGCGCAAACACCACCTTGCCCACCCGCTCGCGCAGGTCTTTCAGGCTGGTAGACAGCGCCAAAATCGCCATCAACTCCGACGCGACCGTGATATCAAACCCGGTCTTACGCGGAAAAACAGGGCTGGGAGAGCCGTCGGCCAATTTGTCATCATTAAATCCCACCTGGATTTCGCGCATGGTGCGGTCGCACACATCCACTACCCGGTTCCACGTCACCGTGGCCGGGTCGATATCCAGGCGGCGGTCCAGACCGCGCCGCTGCAATGCCTCTTCAGTCTGGCGGCTTTCATGGTACAAGCGCGTATCAATGGCCGCCGCGACGAGATTGTGCGCGATACTAATGGCGTGGATATCGCCGGTCAGGTGCAGGTTGAAATCCTCCATCGGAATGACCTGGCTGTACCCGCCGCCTGCCGCGCCGCCCTTGATATTGAAGGTCGGCCCCATGCTTGGCTGGCGGATACAGGCCACGACATTCTTGCCCAGCTCCGATCCCATTGCCTGGACCAGTCCAAGCGTGGTGGTCGTCTTGCCTTCGCCCAATGGCGTCGGCGTGATCGCCGTCACGTCAATGTATTTACCCTGGGGGCGATCCGCAAACCTTTTCAGAACGTCGAGATGGATTTTAGCCTTATACTTGCCGGAAAGGTCGAGATCGTCCTCCGTCAAACCCAACTTTTCCGCCATTTCCATAATGGGGCGGACGTCGGCTGCCTGGGCGATCTCAAGATCACTGGGAACGATTTTTGCCATAACTTAAATCTCCGTAAGAAATAGAAAAAAACTTCTGCCGTTATTTTTTACGTGCGTGCATCATGAGCATGTACATGAGGAGTTTGCTCGTCAGAACGCAAGCACGCCGTTCACAAGTTAATAGTAGTATTTACTGTAGACATTGGCAAGTTGGCAGCCAAGGTACGCGCTTAGTGGGGCACCCGCCGCGCCGGTTGTTACTGTTCGTCGATGATTCCCATATCAATCGCTTCGTCCCAACCCACTCGTTGGCCTTCATCGTGCGAAATCGAGTCGGCCAGATCGCTCAACGCATCGGTATCAAACATGCTCTCGGCCAGTTCCTCGTCAATGGCCTGACCAAATAACGCATCAGCGTCAAAGTCGGCCACTGGGTCCATACCCGCCGGTTCCGGCTGCGCGTCGAACATCGCCTCAAGCGAGGCGGCGGAAGTGCCTTGCTTTTGGGATTGGCGCGAAGGCTTAGCCGCCGGAACATCATCAGCTTTCTGTTTCCTGGCCGCAGGCCGGGATTCCGCTTTCGGAGCCGGGGCTGGCTCAACTTTCTTGATCGAATACGCCGCTTCGCCCAACATTTCGATGATCTGGTCAGCAGTGCGGCGGCCATACAACATCACCGGGGCCATTGCGCGCCGGTTGGTTCCTTCAAACACCAGGCACAGAATATAATGGACGCCCAATGCTAACCCGTACACGTCCAACCGCTCGCCGTTATAATAATGCATCGTCCAGGCATGACCGCCGACCAACGGGCCAATTTCCGCCGAACGCGCGAACATGGGACCCAAAACAGCGGCCAGAGTCTCCCGGTCAATATAGCCGGTTGCGCCACGCTCGATCAGGACCCGGCCCGTGCGATCCGCCAGGATAATACTCATGGCCCCGGCATCGCGCATCAGGTCTACTACCATCGTAGCCAATTCGCCGGTATCAACCGCCGGAACCGGTCCCAGGTCAACAGCAGGACCGGCAGCCGGAGCTTCGTCAGCGACAGCGGCCTCACCGTCCAGCGCGATACGCAGCCCGCGCACGAACGGCTCGCCTACCGGTCGCATGAAATACTGAAATGCGGCGTCTCCCAGAACGGACACGTCAACGGTTGGATCATCCTCTTGAGCCAGAACGATGACAGGCGTTGCCAGAAACTCACGACTGACTCGAGTCGCTAATTCGAATCCGTTCATCATACCGGGGATCGTATAGGCCGTTACCATCAAGTCGATCTCTGATCTTGAGACTTCGGCCAGCGCATCGTCCGAGGAAGGCACCTCGATCAAAATGCACGGGCGGTTGAGCAGCGCTAACGCGCCACGTACAATCGGCGCAACATCACGAGCAGCATCGACGACAACAATTCGGGGGATCGAGGGCATAGTCCATTACCTGCTTAGTGTGATCAACAACCATCATTATACCGGGTTTGGATGGGAGTGAATACCATCCTGCTTCTATCCTAACGAATTTACCAAAGGTTGCAACCGGGTTAGGATTGTATTTTGACCCAATTTGCCGCCAGAAGCAACACATTCATGACAAATTCACATCAGTTACCCCCACAATGTCGCTATCAACCGCCGGGGACGAATAAGACCATCGAGCGCATCATTAAGGGTGTGAAAGCATATATCGACCCAAACAGCATATAGGATACGCGCAGACCGCCAAAACCTGGGATAAAAATATTCGTTGCTGCTGTCTTACACCCCACACACTTAACTCATTGCTACCATATTTATATCATGAATTCGCCCGTGAGAGCACCGGGCACATTATCATTTGTTGACTCCGACCAGTGCATATGCTATCATGCAGGCGGCATTATTAAGCAAACCAACAATCTGTATTAATCCACGATGCATTCACACATCTGCTGTCTGCCAAATCCCGCACGGGAAAGGAGCACGATTTATGGCAAAGTCGCGGACGGAGTTAATGGTTGATCGCCTGCGCGATCTGCAAGCCGGTACGCCTGATATTGAAGCCTCGGCGGTCGTCAGCGTGGATGGGCTGATTATGGCCTCGTCGCTACCGGCGGGCGTGGAAGAAGACCGAGTATCGGCCATGTCTGCTGCGATGCTTTCGCTCGGCGAGCGCATCGCCAGCGAATTAGGACGCGGCTTGCTGGATCAGGTATATATTCGCGGTGACAGCGGCTTCGTGATCCTGATGTCCGTTGGTGAAGAAGCCGTGCTAACAGCGCTGGTTCATGAAAATGCTAAGCTCGGGTTGGTCTTCCTTGATATGAGACGCGCCGCCGACGATCTCGAAAATCTGGTATGATTTTTCGATTATCTCCAACCATTCCACCTGATGATACACAAACGACGGGGAGCAAGGCACCGGGCCTTAACCTCCCCGTCGCTCTTTTTAACCGCAGTAAGGGAGACATAAACTGACAATGCGCAAGTACATCTTCTGCACCGGGGGGGTAGTAAGTTCGGTCGGAAAAGGCGTGACGGCAGCGGCCATTGGCCGACTGCTCAAAGCGCGCGGCCTCACCGTAGCGATCCAAAAACTCGATCCGTATCTAAACGTCGATCCGGGCACCATGAGTCCCTACCAACACGGCGAAGTATTCGTCACGGTTGATGGCGCGGAAACCGACCTTGACCTGGGGCATTATGAGCGCTTTACCGGCGAAAACCTGGACCGCACCTGCAATGTCACTACCGGCCAGATTTACGCCGAGGTCATCAGCAAAGAGCGCCGGGGCGATTACCTGGGCGGCACGATCCAGGTCATCCCCCACATTACCAACGAAATCAAGCGCCGGATCGGGCTGGTCGGCAAAGATAATAACCCGGACGTGGTGATCGTTGAAGTCGGCGGCACGGTGGGCGATATCGAAAGCCAGCCGTTTCTGGAAGCAATCCGGCAGCTTCGGACCGACCTGGGCCATGCTCAAACGCTGTACGTGCATGTCACATTTCTGCCCCACATCGGCGCAACCGGGGAACTCAAAACCAAGCCGACACAACACAGCGTCCGCGAACTGCGCGGCATTGGTATACACCCCCAGGTCATCATCCCGCGCACCGATCACCCGGTCAACCAGGAGATCATCGGCAAGATTGCACTGTTCTGTGACGTTGAACAGCGCGCCGTGATCCCGCTGGAGACTACCGACAATATCTATGACGTGCCGCTGGTATTGGAAGACGCGGGATTGGGCGATTACATTGTCGAACAGCTTAATCTGGAAGCCCAACCACTCCAACTCGACGATTGGCGGCGGCTTGTCCAGCAGATGCGGCAGATTGAGGAGCCGATTCGGATCGCCATCGTCGGCAAATATATCGAACTGCACGATGCTTATATGAGCGTCAAAGAAGCGCTGGCCCATGCTGCCGTCCACCATAACCGGAAACTGGATGTTGCCTGGGTGTATTCCGGCGACCTGGAAAAAGGCAAGGGTTGGGACGAACTGGAACAGGCACACGGGATCGTCGTGCCCGGCGGCTTTGGCTACCGGGGCGTTGAAGGCAAAGTCCTGGCCGCCGAATTCGCCCGCACGCGGCGCGTCCCCTATCTGGGCCTCTGCCTGGGAATGCAGGTCATGTGTATTGACTTCGCCCGTAACGTGCTCAACCTGGAATCGGCCAACAGCACTGAATTTGAAAGCTCCTGCAAACACCCGGTCATCGACCTGATGCCGGATCAGCACAACGTTACCAATCTGGGCGGCACGATGCGATTAGGCGTTTACCCATGCGAACTTACGCCCGGCTCCAAAGCCGCCGCCGCGTACCAGGTCACGCACGTCCAGGAACGGCACCGCCACCGCTTTGAGTTCAACAACCAGTACCGCACCGGTTTTGAAGCGGCAGGCGCATGTTTCAGCGGCCTCAGCCCGGAAGGGCACCTGGTCGAGATTATGGAACTGGTCAATCACCCGTTCATGGTGGGCAGCCAGTTTCACCCGGAATTCCAGAGCCGCCCGAACAACCCGCATCCCTTATTCCGAATGCTGATTCAGGCCGCCATCGAGCATGAACACGAGCACGAACACAGGCACGAACAACAGTCCCAACCTCAACCCGTCCACCCGGAAGGATAACGGATAACACCATGTCCCTGATTAATTACATCCAGACCCTGCCCAAAGCTGAATTACACGTTCACCTCGAAGGTTCCGTGCAACCGGACACGCTGCTCGAATTGGCGCAGCAAAACGGGGTTACGCTGCCAGCCGCATCAGTGGACGGTTTGCGTGACTGGTACACCTACCGCGATTTCGATCATTTCATCGAAATCTTCTTCACGATCTGTCAGTGTCTGCAAACGCCGGACGATTTCGCCCGCATCGCCTACGAATACGGGCGCAGCATGGCCGAAAACAACATCCGGTACGCCGAAGTCACCTGGACACCGTATACTCACGTCAACGAGCGGCTTTCCTGGGAAGCACTGCTGGCCGGAATCAATGCGGGGCGCGCGCGGGCCGAGCAGGAATGGGGCGTGATCATGCGCTGGATTACTGATATTTCGCGGAACATGGTGGACAGCGCCGCCACAGTAACCGAGTGGGCGACTTCTCCTGAAGCGCGCGAAGGCGGCGTCGTGGCGCTTGGTCTGGGCGGGCCGGAGGTCAACTTTCCGCCCGAACTGTTCACCGATGCGTTTCAGATCGCCGTAGATCGGGGCCTGCACAGCAATCCCCACGCCGGAGAAACCATCGGGCCGGAAAGCATCTGGGGCGCGATCCGGGCGTTAAAAGCGGAACGGATCGGGCACGGGGTACGCGCCATCGAAGACCCGGCGCTGATCGCATATCTGGCCGAACACCAGATTCCGCTGGAAGTGAATCCCACCAGCAACATTTGCCTGGGCGTGTTCCCGTCCTATGCTGAACATTCGCTGCGCCGGTTGGTAGACGCTGGAGTCTGCGTGACGATCAACTCAGACGATCCGGCGCTGTTCAACACCACGCTCACCGACGAATACCGCCACGCGATTGAGGACTGCGACCTGAGTCTGCAAGAACTGGAAACCACCGCGCTAAATGCCGTCCGCGCCAGCTATTTACCAGAAGACGACAAAGCCGCCATGCTCGCCACATTCCAGGCCGAATATAGCAGACTTCGTGCGCAATATGACCTATCATGAAGGAGTGAATCCGGTGGATGACATAGAAACACTGTGGGCCAATATCCTGAGCCGTGACGCGGACCGAATCCGTGCCACCTGGGACGCACTCAACGCGGAGGAAAAAACCGCCGTCCGCGCTCACCTGACTCGGATGGTGACAGAACCGGATTGGAGCGAACCACAGCGCATCTCGGCCCAGGCTGCGCTGGACGCGCTGGAAAACGGTGAGGGGGAATAACAGGGGCGCATCATACAGCCAACGCCCCTAAAAAACAACTTGAGGATAGATACTAAGCGTTGCGGCGGCGGTCGATCAACTCGATGATCTGGAGCAGGACCTGCCGCACGCTCGATTTCTGGGTCGCCACACACGGCATGACCGTAATGTCCTCGCCCGGATTCATCCGGCGGCGCACCTCGGCCAGACTCACCGCGCCATCCAGGTCGGTTTTGTTTGCCACCACCAGATACGGCACATCATGGAAGCCGGAAAACAGTTGGATCAGGTCTGCCGCATCGGGGAACGAGGGCGGGTCGGTGCTGTCCACCAACACAACAAACCCGTTCATTTCCCGTGCCAGAATTTCCCACATGAAATCAAACCGCGCCTGACCGGGCGTGCCATTCAGGTGCAAAATCTTCCCATCCAGTTCCACACGGCCATAATCCATCGCCACCGTTGTTTCGGATTTAATGCCGCGATCCTCGGTCGTAATTTTTCGTTCCGTTGTGACCACCGCGATATCCGAAATGGTGCTGATAAAGGCCGTCTTGCCCGAATTAAACGGGCCGGTGACAATCACTTTATACAGATTAGACACAAACCCCTCCAACTTCCAGCCTACTCGTCGGCCTCATCCTTGTGCTTGAAATCGACAAAACGATACCCTACGCCGCGCTCGGTCAGAATATACCTGGGATCGGACGGGTCCTGCTCGATCTTTTCCCGTAAGTAATTGACGTACAGGCGGACGTAGTGGGTTTCGTCACGATATTCGTATCCCCACACTTTCGCTAACAACTGCTCGTGCGGCACCGTCCACCCGGCATTTTCGATCAGGTGATAGAGCAGCCGGTACTCGGTAGGCCGCAGCTTGATATGATTTCCCTGGACGATCACTTCCCGCCGGTTAAAATCCACGCTCAGCCGGTCGTCAATGGTCAAAACGGCCTGTTCCGGCGAAGCGCTAGGCATATCGGCACGGCGCAGCACGGCCCGTAACCGGCTGGACAGTTCGCGCGAACCAAACGGCTTGGTGATGTAATCGTCCGCGCCCAATTCCAGGCCGTACACTTTATCGTCTTCCTCACCCTTCGCCGTGAGCATAATCACCGGCAGATTCGAGAACTCGCGCAGCATTCGCAGCGTCTCGAACCCGTCCAACTCCGGCATCATCACGTCCAGCAGCACCAGGTCCGGCAGTTGGGTTCGGATCACTTCCAGGGCTTTGACCCCGGTATGGGCTTCCAACACTTGAAACCCCTCAAGCTCCAGGTTCATACGAATGAAGCCAATCATGCGCGGCTCATCATCCACCACCAGGATACGTTTGACATCACGGGGGACAGCACGCGGCGGTTTACCCGACATAGCTCAACCTTTTCCGTTCCATATACAGTCCAACCCACGACCCATACGCTAATCGACGAACGGGCCTTCGATTTCCTCTTCATCACCGGACGGCATGACTTCAATGAAGTTGATACGCCACCAGGGAACAATGATCGTTTGCACTTCGGGCAGAACATAGTGCAGGTCTTTGCCATCACGACGGCGCGGGTTTATACAATAGAGCACCTGATCGGCGGGTGCTGGCAATTCCTCGGTTTCGGCCATAATCGCTTCTTCGTTTGCAACATGAATCAACAGCGTATACATTCCATTACCTCATTTGAAAAAGATGTGCAGAGCCAGCTTGCCCAAACGGATCTCGTCACCATCACGCAGCACACGCGGCTGGTTCGGGATCAGGCGCTGGCCGTTCAGGTGCGTGCCATTGGTACTTCCCAGGTCCACCAGCGTGAGCGTATCCTCTCCCCGCCGGATAAACGCATGACGGCGCGAAACACCCTGCTCTGCTCCGCCATACGAGCCAAGATCGAGATCGGGCAGCAAGCCGGTATTGGTATCTGACCGTCCCACCAGAATCTCATCTTTGGCTTCAAGAACGACCGGAGTTTCATGGTCGCGTACATGAATGACAATCGATGAGCCACGATCAAAGCGGGCGGTCCCCCACGTCACGCGGCCCTGAAAATTCGCCTGATCCGCATCAATCAGCTTGCTGGTCGCCAACACTTCCCGCTCGCCCACAAACGGGTGCCCGCATTCTTCACAGAACAAAACGCCTTCGCGGTTGTCGTGCGCGCAGTACGGACACGTCCTCATCAGTCTTCCGCCCCAGGTTCAGGTAAAGCCAGCAGCCGCCGGGTGCCAAACTTCAAGGTCTTGCGTCCTTCCTCGGACAGCATGTGGGTCTTGGACACACGACGCGCCTCCACAATTGCCATCTGGGCCAGGTCTTCTTGACCGGCAGCTAACAGCCGCGTTGCCAGATTTTCCAGTCGCCGGGTGGCCTCGACCACATTACCACTCGTGGCGGCAGCCTCGGCCTTCTGCTGCATCCGGTACAGTGTCAATTTGCCCAGCGCATCCAAAATAGCCATCGGTGGTTCCTCTGGCGTCGGATCGCGGGCAATTTCAACCGAAATGTCGCTCAGAACCTTGTACCCCTGACGCTCAATGCCCAGAATATCGCCGGTCACATCCAGGCGGGCGACCGTCCGAAACCCGGTACGGGCGCTCGGCGGCATTTGCATCTGGAGCAGCACCGAAATCGGGCGGCTGAATTCCAGCGATCCGATAGGAATCGGCTGCGGACTGATCTCGACCGGTTGGGGACTGGGCTGTAACTTAAAAACCGATTCGAGCGACACATCGGCATCAGGCGCAGTCGAAAGACGCATCCGTTCACCGAAGGCCGATCCCAGGCTGCGCACCCGGTCATTCAGAAAACCCACAACCGCCGCTGGTGAGTTGATATAGGCCGATGCGCCGCCCGTGCGTGAGGCCAACGAATCGAGAAAGGCGTCATTCCATTCCTCGCCAATACCCATTGCGCTGATCCCGATGCCTTCTTTATTGGCCTTATCAGCCAATTCAAGACATTGGTCTTCATCACCGAATGTCCGGCCATCGGTGAGCAGGATTACATGATTGACCAGGCGCGGACCAAGATAACGACGGCATTGATCAACCCCGGCCTTCAACCCGTGATAAATCTCGGTTCCGCCGTCGGCGCGCATCATGCTCACCATCGTTCGCAATCCGGCCTTATCGGTGACAGGAGCCGACGGGATCAACACATCTGCACGATCACTAAAGCTCACGACGGATAGCACATCATCCGGGGATAACTGTTCGATGATCTGGCGACCCGCAATCTTGACTTTATCCAGCCGCATACCTTTCATCGACGTGCTGCGATCCAATACCAACACCAAGTTCAATCGCGCTTCTTTGGTCTGCTGCTGGGTATCGTGCCGCATGGGCACGATCTCCAACAACAGGTAAATTACCTGGGGTTCATCCAGCGCATTCAGAACCCGTTTGCTCGGCGTCACCCGCAGCGTGAAGTAGTTTGGCTCATCCCGATATTTACGCCGGGACGTGTCATAACGGACCCGCTGACGCGAGTTCCCCAGTATCTCATATGCCGCTGCGATATCGCGGAACTGGATATCAGCCCCTTCATTCGGGTTGGCGTCGGGATGGAACCGGCGAGCCGCGACTCGATAGGCTTCGCGAATATCCTCTTGAGTCGCCTCAGGGGGTATACCCAAAATTGCATACAGGTTGCGCGATGCGTCCATGAAGCGCCTTAACCCGGAACATAAACGAGAATGACCGTAATATTATCCGGCCCGCCTCGATCATTTGCCATTTGAACCAGCGTGTTACATGCGGTTTGCGGATCGCTGTGCTGAGATACCGTGCCCAGAATCACGTCTTCCGAAACCATGTTCCACAACCCATCGCTGCACAATAAGAGCCGGGACCGGGGATGCAAACGGCGCGTAATCGCGTCCACGTCCAACGAGTCGCTCTGCCCAATGGCGCGGTACAACACGTTGCGCTGAGGGTGATCCGGCACCTCTTCCGGCGTTAATTGATCCAGCTCAATCAAGCGCTGCACCAACGTATGATCGCGGGTCACTTGTTCAATACCTTCATCCGTGATCAGGTACGCACGGCTGTCGCCCACATGCGCGATATACGCCAGGTCCCCCACAATCACGGCAGCGGTGACGGTCGTGCCACCTTCGGGAATCGCCTCCGTCACCGCATCGTTGGCTTCTTGCACAGCGGCGCGCAGCGTATCGGAGATAGAAGGCTGGTCCGGGTCGTTCATTTCAAGCCTGAGCATGGAAGTCAATATCTGGTTGAGCACATACTGGGTCACAATCCGAACCGTGATGGATGAAGCACGTTCACCTTCCTGGTGACCGCCCATACCATCCGCGACCACGAACAACCCGAAGTCGGGCACGTCATCGTTGCTGGTACTGGTAGCCACTATCCCCATCATGGCATCCTGATTATTGCCGCGCTGCATCCCCACATCGCTTAACTGACCAAATTGCAAGCGTTCGCCCGGCTTGGGAATAACCGTTTCAAGCGGCGGCAAAGGGCGGGTTCCTAACTCGGCCAAATCGTTTTTTTCATCAGGGGGCACCAGCGGCGTATCAGGCGCGACTACCTGAACCGCCTCAACCTCCACACCCGCCTTTGATTGGACCGGAACTTCAACCACCGGCTCAGGCGGCGCGCTAGGGGCAGTATCTTCATGCGTGATGATAATGCCATCTTCTTTTTCAGAGGGGACACTGGAGTTATCGGGCAAACCCAGCACACGGCGTAAGAAATCCATAGGTGTTTTCTCCGGCAGGTCACGCTTTCAGCGCGTAAACTTGATGATCCATAGACCCAATGTACACAATGCCGTCATGGACAGCAGGGGACGAGGTGATTTTGCCCTTTGTCTTATAACTCCAGCGCAGTTGGCCCGTTTTAGCATCCAGGCAATAAACTTGTTTATCAACTCCACCGAAATACACCGCACCTTCCACAAACACCGGCGACGAGGTGATCTGGCCTTCGGTTTCAAAGTGCCAGCGCTCTTTACCGCTAGCGGCTTCGATGGCGTACAGGCTTCCATCAACCGACCCAATATAAATCCGGTCATCGCCGTACACGGGGGAAGACACAATCGGCTTATTGGTGCGCAGCGCCCAGGCTTTCCAACCCCGCGTGATATCGAGGGCGTAGACGTGCCAATCCATTGAGCCGAAGAATACCAGTCCTTCGTGTGCGGTCGGGGATGACGACACACCCCGTTTGGCCTTAAACCGCCAGACAACCTGCCCTGACAGATCGATCCCCGCCACATACCCGGATTCCTGACCAACAACGATCAATTCGCCGGTAACGAGGGGGCGGGTACGAATGGGATCGCCGCCTTCCCACACCCACTGGATTCTGCCTGTTGCCAGCCGGATCGCATAGAGATTGCCATCATCGCTGCCGAAAAATACATGCCCGTGCATGACCGTCGGGGAAGACTGAACCGGCCCCTTGGTCGCCACAGACCAGGACAATTGGCCGGTACGCATATCGACCGCATACAGCGAATGATCCAGCGAGCCGTATAACACCAGATTCTCATCCTCGGCCACCGCAGGTGAGGACACAATCCCCTGATCAGTGGGATATTTCCAGCGGAAGGAACCGTCACTGATATTTATGGCATACAGGTTGTTATCTTGCGCGCCGACATATAACACGCCCTTGTGAACGACCGGCGAGGAACGAATTTCATCCTCACAGGCAAATGTCCACACCGGCTGAATCCCTTCCTCGGACCATTCAGCCACAGTTTCATCGGAAACCGTATCGGCGCTCACAAACGGCATACCAACCACGACCTGGGGCTTCTGGAGCTTTTGCAGCGCATCGCGCATCGCCGATGCATTGGGATACCGGTCATCCGGCTTAAAGCTCAGCGCGCGCATGATCACGGCATCCAGGTCCGGCGACACATTCGAATTCGCCTCACGAATGGGACGCTCGGCAAACGTAAAGGGCGGCTCAAGACGCGGATCGCGCCGGGTCAAGATGTGGTGAATAGTCGCCCCCACCCCATACACATCACTGGCGGGACTGGCCTCGCCCCGGTACTGCTCCGGCGCTGAATAGCCCTCTGTGCCAATCATGGTCCCTTTTTGGCCTGCCTGGAAAATCTTGGCGATGCCAAAGTCCACCAACCGGATGCGATCATGTTGATCGATCATGATATTGGACGGCTTCACATCTCGGAAGATGATGGGTTCCGGCTCCTGCTGGTGCAGATAGCCCAATACATCACAAATTTCCACCGCCCACTGTAACACCATCTCGACCGGGAGCATATCTTGAGTCGAATTGATGATTTGTTCCAGGTCACGCCCGTTAATGTATTCCATCACCAGGTAGGCGCGCGTTTTGCTGGGGAAATAGTCGTAGATTTCGGGCACCGCCGGGTGATTCAGCGAGGCCAGCATATCCGACTCGCGCTCGAATGTTTTCAGGGTCATTTCACGCATGGCCTGATCGGTCGTCAGATTCAACATTTCCTTGACCGCGACATGCCGGACCACGTTGGGAAAACGCAAGTCCCTGGCCTGGTAGACGGACCCCATACCGCCAACGCCGATCACGCCTGTGATGCGATAACGCCCTTGCAGCACAGCCCCCGGCTGAAGCGCATTGTCGCCTGGTTGTTCAGGCATGTTTCTGGCGAACTTCTGTGTATCGACCATCGAGTACAACCTCTACTTCATCCAAATTGAGCGGGAGCGTGGGGCACTTAGCGCCTGGATGTCAACCTGTTTTGTGGTTATTATAGTGTCGCTATAGGGTTCTCGCAATTGCACTGCGAGAGGAATAATACCATGATACCTCGTCAACCCCACATCCCTAACCCTACAACAACTTATCAATATTTGCTAGCCCTCTATATTCATGTCCCATTTTGCCGAACACGCTGCACTTACTGCGCGTTCAACACGTACACCGGACAATCAGGGCATATACCGGCCTACCTGGATGCGCTGCGGCGCGAAGTCAATCTCGTGACCGGCCAGGATCGCCCTCCGGCCCACACAATCTACTTTGGCGGCGGCACGCCCAGTCTGCTCCTGGCGGAACAAGTTGGCGCGCTGCTGCGCCATTATGCGGCGCGTTTTACATTGGCACCGGATACCGAAATCACCCTGGAAGCGAATCCCGGCACGGTAGACCAACCGTATCTAAACAAACTCAGACAAGCCGGAGTCAATCGCCTGAGTGTCGGGATGCAGTCGGCTCACGAACGAGAATTAAAACTGTTTGGACGGCGGCACCACCTGGAACACGTCAGCGCAACGGTCCGCATGGCGCGCGCGGCGGGTTTCGACAACATCAGCCTGGACCTGATCTATGGTGTGCCCGACCAAACCCTGGCAATGTGGCAGGCCAGCATCCAAACCGCCCTCCGCCTGCAACCGGATCACCTGTCGCTGTACAGCCTGGGTCTCGAAGAAGGCACCCCCCTGTACCGTTCGGTGATAGAAGGCCAACTCGCCGATCCCGATCCCGACCTGGCGGCGGATATGTACGAATGGGCGTCGGATTACTTGGCCGCACAAGGATTTGAACAATACGAAATCAGCAATTGGGCCAGACCGGGCGCGACCTGCCGCCATAACGTCCACGTCTGGCGCAACCAACCGTACCTGGGATTCGGGGCAGGCGCGCACGGCTACTCTAACGCGACCCGCTACGCTAACGTGGACCATCCCCAGGCATACATCGAGCGCATCCAGGCGCAACCGGAACCGCTGCGCTTCCCGCTCTCGGCAGCGGCGGAAACGGTCGAATCCGTAGATCAGCAGCAGCATATGAGCGACATGATGCTGATGGGACTGCGGCTCACCCGCGATGGTATCACGGCAGATGACTTTCATGCCCAATGCGGGCGCAATTTATGGGACGCATTCGGCGCGGAACTGAACCGGCTGATCGGCACAGGGCTGCTCGAACATACTACCGACGGGCATATCCGGCTGACCCAGCGGGCGCGCCTGATCAGCAACCAGGTTTTTATGGCATTCGTCTAGATTTTGGAAGGTGAGCTATGCGGCGGTGTATAATCGGCCTATTGGTTGTGGTACTGGCAGCGCTGACCGGCTGTGGAAACGACTCGGACTCGGATACCAATTCAGAGCCAGATCAGCCTGCCTCCCCGACGGCGGCGACCCTATCGCCGGTATTGATCCATTTACAGCAGGACTACGAAGCGCTGCGCAGCGCCCAACAAACCATCACCGATATCTGGGATGGGCTGGCAACCGGCCAACAGGTCCAATGTGGCGAATATCCCGCCGTACTGAATCCGAGAGATATTTCGGACGAAGGGGATTCCAGCTTCACGGAGTTGGCGGATCATCTGCGCCGCGCCGCTGTGGAAACCGAACGCGCCGTCAACTTGTGGCAGGCCGAATGCCTTAATCCGCGCGCCAATCCCTCGTCGGACGTGATCGACCAGGGCCGGTTAGCCAGTCGCGCGGCAGGTGATGCGCTGCGCGCCGCCGAAACGCTGCTCGACAGTATTCAGGGTCGCGATCAGGACACAGAGTAAAGCGGCGTTTGCTTCAATGCCGGGATATCGGCGGCACCGCTCGCAAACATGGCGATCCGAAGCTGCGCGGAGAGTTCCCTGATCAACTCGCGTACCGCGTCAAGGGAGTGGTTGGCCGCCTTGAGAAATGGTCCGGCTAACCCGCCCAGGTCCGCGCCCAGGGCGATACACTTGGCGACATCCACGCCATCGCGCAGACCACCGCTGGCAATCACCGGCACACCGGGCGCACCTTCGCGCGCGTACCGGATCGCGTCGGCGGTGGGAATCCCCCAATCGGCAAAACTGCGCGCAACGTTGGCGTGGTGCTTCGTTGGGGCGCGGTGATATTCCACTTCGCTCCACGAGGTTCCCCCCGCCCCGGCCACGTCAATCACGGCGACTCCGGCCCCGGCCAACTGCTGCACGGCCTGCGACGAAAATCCCCACCCGACTTCTTTGGCAATCACGGGCACCTCAAGCTGACGACAGACCGTCTCCACCTTTGCCAGCAATCCGCTGAAATTGCAGTCACCTTCGGGCTGGACCGCTTCCTGAAGCGCGTTAAAGTGCAAAATCAGCGCGTCGGCCTGAACCGTTTCAACGGCGCGTCGGCACTCATCAATGCCATAACCGTAATTCAACTGCACCACGCCCAGGTTGGCAAAAAGCAGAATATCCGGCGCAACGGCGCGCACATCATACGTCACCGCTGCTGCCGGGTCTTCGACAGCCGCCCGCTGCGACCCCAACGCCATTGCGATCCCGGCTTCCTGGGCGGCCTCGGCCAATGTGCGGTTGATCTGCTGGCCGCGTTCAGTCCCGCCGGTCATGGAGGAAATCAAAAACGGGCTGTTGAGAGTCTTGCCCAGGAACGTCGTGCCGGTATTCACCTGGGACAAATCCAGTTCGGGCACCGCCTGGTGCATAAAACGCCAGCGCTCCAACCCGGTTGTCAGGTTCGGAAACTGGACCGGCTGCTCAAGGTTAATGCGGATATGATCATCCTTGCGGCGCGGGGTATCGGGCGTATCCGTAACTTTCGACATCAGGCGGGGTTCCTTTTTTTTGGACAGGGCGTACTCTAGCGTGTAAACTTCTGTTCATCGCAGTAGAATATAGCAGAAGTCGCCTGTTCAGTGTAGAGTTACTAGGGTAAAATAGCCCGGCGTTCACTGAACGCTGAACATGAACATTTACAAGCCACAGGCGCAAATGGAGGTAACAAAACATGGCTGAAACTCAGGAGCGTGTGACGAAAATCATCGTTGAGTTGCTGGGTGTAGACGCGGAAAAGGTCACGCCGGAAGCGAAATTCCGTGACGACCTCGAAGCTGACTCGCTGGACCTGGTTGAGTTGATCATGGCCTTCGAGGACGAATTTGGCGGCGAGATTTCGGACGACGAAGCACAAAAAATGTCCACCGTAGGCGACGTGATCACGTATATTGAGGCAAATCTCTAATTTCCTCAAGACCTTGAGCGGAAAAGAAGGCGATTGACACCCCTGTCAACCGCCCTTTTTGTATTTCCCGGCGGCTACCAATCCCGCCATCAGTCCTGTCACGATTGCAAAGCCAACCGCGCCAGAGCCAATTTGCACATCGATCTTAAAGTTGTCCAGCAGGATTCCAGCACGCGACAATCCCCACCATCCGGCAACCGCACCGGCAGCTAACACGGCCACGATCAGCCAATCGCGCCAGCGATCCGGCAGGCGATGTACGAACAACGTTATGCCCACTGCACCCAGACTCAACCCGGTGAGCAGCGCCATCTGGCGGTAATTGGGATCATCCGTCGCGCTGGAAAAAAAGTCGGTGGGCGGGACAAATCGCAGCGCCACCAGCGCCGCCAATCCGCGCCAGACCCACCGGGCACGCGGATCGCTCAGCCCGTTAGCGGCCAGCGCCAACGCCACTATCAGCGCCCACTGCGGCGCGCGTAACAAAAAACTGGTCAGCATCGGCGGAGAACTGCTGCGCACCGCCGGATGTAAACTGGACCATTCCGCCAGATCGTAAGCGTGCATGGTGAATCCCGCCGTTTCGTGCGTATACCAGGGCAGGTAATAACACACCAACCCCAACACCACGCCGCTCAGCAGCAGCCAGGAACGCCGCACCGTCACCATTACGTCTCCTGGTCTGCGCCACGCGCCGACACCAGCGCGTCGATCTGGCTGCGGATCGTATCGTCTTCCTGCTGCTGAAGCGTAAAGAAATCCACCATAAACTCGCTGCGGCGCTGGCGCAGCGCCATCGGCGCAACGGCCCGCACATCGTCGATACTGGCCGTTGTGCGTCCATCCGAAGCCGCGTATGCACGCGCCGCTTCAAACATGGCATATTCGGCGCGATGAGAATCAATGCCCAACTGTTGGACCAGCATCAGCCCAACCTCAATCGCTTCCTGGCTCAACATGGTTTCTTTTAATAACTCGCGTGCCGCAATGATCTCGCCACGCGCCGCGCCCGTATACACGGCCCATTCCGCAATAAAACGGCGGGGATTGGTTTTGTAACGCCGCACCCGCCGGTATACCTCGAACCGCTCCGCGAGAGCCATCAAACCCTGAACCGGCACGCGCAGCCCAAAGCGATCCATGATCTGGGGACGAAGGCGGCCTTCTTCGGGATTCATTGATCCGATCAGGACAAAACGCGCCCGGTACGTGCCGGACATGGCTCCGCGCCGCACGGTGTAACTGCCCTGCGCGGCGGCGTCCAGGATCGCGTCAACGATAATATCGTCCAACAGATTCACTTCGTCGATATACAGCAGGTTTTGATCGGCGCGGGCCAGGATGCCGCGTTCCAGGCGAACGCGCCCTTGCTGGACGGCAATACGCTCGTTGATGCCGCCCACCACGTCATCCAACCGGGCGTTCAGCGGCAGTTCAACCAGCTTGACCGATTCCAGGTGCGAGATCGATTCGCCCGCTTCCAGCTTGCGGCGGCAGTCGGGGCATAGGTCTGGGCTGCCCATCTCATCCAGATCGGAGGACAAACATCCTTCCGCGCAATCACTGACTTCACTATACGGCAGCAAGTCTGACAGACCGCGCACACACGTTGTTTTGCCGGTTCCACGCGGGCCAATTAACAACACACCCCCCACTGCCGGATTGATCACGGACAGCAGGAGCGCGGTGCGCATTTCGACCTGTCCCACCATCGCAAAAAACGGAAAGGGCAGGTGTTCGGCAAGGCCGAGGTCCGGCGAGGGTTCGCGCAGCACGCGCCGCGCCCCGGTATCGGACAGCATGTCAAGTAGCCGTGACTGCGCCGCTCCCGAACTGAGATCAGGCAAAATGTCCGACATAGTACGCCCTTCCGCCACCCGGCAGGCTAATTCATATCTGGACGCAGATCCGAAATACGCTTGAAGATATCGGGGTCTTCGTCCAACACATCCACGATGCTATACGACAACTCGGCCATCATCGGCGGCAGCGGGGCGCGCGGCGGCAGCTTCTCCGGTTTGGGCGGCGTGGGGGGCGGATTGGGATGCAGATCACGGCGGCGTTCGGTGCGTTTGCGCAGGATACGCCCGTCCTTGCTCAACTGCCCGATCCATTCACCATCTCGTTTATAAACTTCGCCGTCTTCGATATACGCCACGTACTCGCCGCGCGGGGTAAAAAAATAGTCGCCTACTTTGGTCGCGTACCAATCGCCGCGCGTATCAAAAATGAACACGGGCTTGTTCGGATCGGTCGGTTTCTTTGCCATTGTCTTACATCCCCTGAAATTAATTCGATAACACACGCTCGTAGACTGCCCGGAGCTGCTGCGCCACGCGTGCCCATGTAAACCGGGCCGCCTGCTCGAACCCGCGCGCCACCATGTCGGCAGCGTGGAGCGAATCGCAGACTAACAACTGCCGCAGCGCGTCCGTCAGCGCCTCTACATCATACGGATCGACCATCAACGCGGCATCTCCGGCCACTTCCGGCATTGAGGAAATAGTAGACGTAACTACGGGTGTTCCGCAAGCCATCGCTTCCAACACCGGGAACCCAAAGCCCTCGTACAACGATGGGTAGGCCAAACAACAGGCGTCCGAATACAACGCGGGCAAATCTTCGTCCTGCACAAAGCCGGTGAAATGCACGCGGCCCGCCATGCCAAAATCGTCCACCGCCCGGTAAATGGGACTGTCCAGCCAACCGCGCCCCCCAACGATCACGAGATGGGTATCCGTATAGGCCGGACCCAACGCCGCCAACGCCTCAATCAACCGGGCATAATTCTTGCGCGGCTGGACGGTGCCAATTGACAGCACGTAGGGATTGCCGGGAATATCGTAACGCTGGCGGGCAGCCTGCCGCGCCGCTTGATCCGTAACTGGCTTAAAACGCGCGCCAACGCCGCTTAGCAGCACCGTGATCTTATCCGGTGAAGTACCGTATAGCTCGACCAGATCGTCTTTCGTCGCCTGGGAATCGGCCAACACATGCGCGGCACGCCGCACCGACCGGGGCACCACGCGATCCAGGTAGGCTTTGAGCACCGGGGTAGACGTTTCCGGCGCGCGCACAAACGACAGGTCGTGAACGGTGAGCAGCGTCCGCGTACCGGGCAGCACCGGCGGCAGGGTAAAATCGGTGGCATGATACAGCTTAACGCGCCCGGTAAAGGTTTCAACCGGCAGCGGCAGTTGTGCCCGGTGCCACACACGGGCAAACCACAACGGCGTGATGCGCGTTGGCCGCCACTCAAAATTAGGGCCGGGCGCAGGCGGCAATGAGGGGCGCTTGGCTCCAGCGACAAACAGGCGATACGGCGTCTGGTCGTCGTGACCGGCCAACGCCTGAATTAATTCGCGGACATAACGCCCAATACCCGCCCCCTGCTCATAAGCGGCTGTATAGTCAATACCGATGATGTCCATGCCCGGCGCGGCTACAGTCCCAGGACCTCGCGTACCCGTGCGATGAGCACATCAGGCGTAGTGGGCTTGGTCAGGTATTCGACCGCGCCGATATCCATGCCGGTCTGCTGGCTGATCGCATCCACCCGCGCTGTCAGGAAAATAACCGGAATCGAACTGAGAGCCGGATCATCCTTCAACCGCCGCAAGACGTCAAAGCCATTGAAATCAGCCATCATAACATCGAGCAAAATCAGGTCCACGTTTTTCTGTTGATCCAGGTACTCCAACGCCGCGCTGCCGGAGTACACTTCATGCGTCTCGAACCCGTCGCGGGTCAGCGCCATCCGCAGCAAATTACACAACAACGGGTCGTCGTCCACAATTAAAATTTTCCCTGACATTACCCCTCCTCACTCCACGTCGTTATAGGTCCAGTAGCGGTTAACGAAGAAATTCCAAATCATCACAATCCACACCGCGAAGAATTGTGCGATATTGGTGCCCAAACGACTCACTGACGTATCGGACAATGAATCCACGATTCCCAACGACTCAAACATGTCCGTGCCGATATCACCAAAGGGTCCAAATGTAGTCCTGACCCACACCAGGCGAAACAACAGTCCGGCCAGGCTCACAATAAAAAATTGCACCCACTGGCGGCGGATTGACCGGGAACGCGAGTCGGGATAGGTCCAATACCGGTTCCACACAAAATTACTGGATACCGCCGAGACAAATGCACACCCGGTCGCCAACGCTACTTTGGCATTCACATAATCGCCGCTGGGTTGCAAAACCGTCGCCTGAAGCAAGTTCAGCACACCAAAGTCGATGATCGCGCCGAGAATGCCGACGGTGGCAAACTTGAGAAACCGTTCGAGTTCCTTGCCTCTCTGCCCGCCGACGCGCGCGCTGATACGCAGAATCACTTCGTTCCACCAATCAAACGGGTAGGTATACCAGCGGCTGGATACCGCTTTTGAAGTTGTTTCAGACGTCATTCCTACAGGTCCTCTGTGTGCTGGCGGTACGCAACGGCCAGCAATCCTAACATCACGCCAATGTGTAAGAAAAGATTGTTCACATATAGTTTATCAACAAAACTGTGAACTGCCAGATGAGTCCAGGTGCCAAGCAGTCCCAGGACTAACCCTCGCATCACGGGATCGGGCTGGCGCAGCGCGCGCAGCGTCCATATCACAATCAACGCCCAGCCAATCAGGTACGCGGACAACCCCACCATTCCGGTTTCGGCCAGGGTGTTCAAATAATCGTTGTGAGCGTGACCGAGCGGTCGGGGCCAGCTTACCACCCCGTATTCGGCGTACACGGCTTCGTAATTACCCAGCCCCACGCCTAACCAGGGATGGTCACTCGCCATGTTATAAGCGGCCTGCCAGTGAGCCAACCGCTCTACAATTGCAAAATTTTCGTCGCCAACGGGGACTCCGCGCACATCGCCAAAACCGGTAAACTCGGTCACGGCGTTGTTTATTCGCTGCTGAATGCCTGCTGGAACGAATCCCATCACCCAGAGGATCGCCACCAATATGCCCCCGGCGACCAGCAGCAGCACCGCCTGCCAGCGCCGACGTGGAGCAAAGCATACCATTACCACTGCTGCCGCGCCAAATCCGAGCCATGCGCCGCGTCCCCACGACGCCAGCAGACCGCCGAGCAGCAAAACGCCGAATCCCCCGTACAGTACGGCCAACGCGCCCGGCTGCTGCCAACCTGCGCCGCGCTCTCGCCAACGCCGGAACGCCAATTCCGCGTGACCCCACGCCAATCCCAACGCGAGCGGCAGTATCAGGCCCATAAACGCGCTGAACGGGTTGGGCTGGCCGAAGGTCCCGAACGCCCGGAAAAACCGGAATCCCGCAATCCACAAATGAGGCGCGCCCGATCCCCCGCGAAATTCCCACAGACCCACAAGCGCCTGCAAACTGCCCGCCAGCACCAGTCCAAACGCAATCCAGGGCCAGCGGCGGGCACAATCCGGGTCGTGATCCAGATCGAGCACGATCAGCACCAGCAGCAAAATCTCGCCCCATTTGACCATCTCGGACAGCCACGCACCCGCCGAGATCGCGCCGAAATAGGACGGCATAAAGGCCACTATAAATCCGATCAGCGGTCCGTACAGACGGGTACGGGGCAGCGAGGTGTGGCGGCGGCAGCCGGTCACGCGCCACAACGCCCAGGCAAACATCACCAGCGCCAGCATGATCTGTCCGATATCAACCGGCAGGGTAAACGGCGCTTCGGTGGCGATCAGTGTCTTGAGCGGGGCAATGGCAAGCATCAGCATCACACCAACCGCCGGTTCGACCAGCACCGCCACACCCAATCCGACCAGCACCAGCAGCCCGCCCAGTGGAATCACCGGCAGCCACGCCACCAGAATTCCAACCAGCACCGCCAACCCGCCCCATAACAGGGCAGCGCGAAAACTGACAGGCGGACGGGCCAGCGCAGCAGTCATCACATGCGATCCTCGAAATAGTCAATCGTGCGCTGTAACCCGGTCTTGAGATCAACGCCTGGTTCCCAACCCAATATCTGCCTCGCCCGCGTAATATCCGGGCGGCGGGTCTGGGGATCGCCCTTGATGCGCAAATCTTCCTTGTACACGATACCCGCCGGATTATGGGTCGTTTCGTTGACCATGTGCGCGAATTCCAAAATGCTCATTTCGCTGGGGTTGCCGATATTGACCGGCTGGTCGTAGCCGCTCATCAACAAGCGATAAATACCTTCAACCAGATCGCTCACAAAACAGAATGAGCGCGTCTGGGACCCATCGCCGTAGACGGTCAGGGGTTCGTGGCGCAGCGCCTGCCCGATGAAGTTCGGCACGACGCGCCCGTCATCCAGCCGCATACGCGGGCCATAGGTATTAAAAATCCGCACGATGCGCGTATCGACGCCGTGCGTGCGCTGGTAGGCCATCGTGATCGCCTCGGCGAAGCGCTTGGCTTCGTCGTACACGCCGCGCGGCCCGATAGTGTCCACGTTACCGGCGTAATCTTCGGTTTGCGGGTGAACCAGCGGATCGCCGTAAATTTCCGAGGTCGAAGCCAACAGAAAGCGCGCGCCTTTGGCTTTGGCAACGCCCAGCGCGTTATGCGTACCTAACGCGCCGACCTTGAGCGTCTGGATCGGATACATCAGGTAATCAATCGGGCTGGCTGGGGACGCGAAATGCAGCACCGCATCGACGTCGCCTTCAATGTAAATATAGTTCGTCACGTCGTACCGGATAAAGTGGAAATTCTGATTTCCGGCCAGGTGCGCGATATTGTCGGTGTTGCCGGTAATCAGGTTATCCATGCCGATGACCTGGTGGCCTTCCACCAGAAAACGGTCGGACAGGTGCGATCCCAGGAAACCAGCAGCGCCTGTGATAAGAACACGCATAACATACCCCACTCTCAGCTAACCAAACGCGCGAAGTGTACCATAAAACCCTGGTGTGCCAACCCTTAGTCGTCCAGTTCGGCCAGCTTGCGCCGGAATTCGGCCGTAAAAATGTTGAATGCCCGCGCGTCGTACAGGCAGACTATGGCGCGCTTCAGGCTGTTCAGGTCCTCAAAGGTATAGTCAATGATGACGCGCAACATCACGTCCGCGCAGCCTTCGAGCGGGTAGCCAAATACGCCGGTCGAAATGGCCGGAAACGCGATGCTGCTCAAGCCGCGCCGTTCGGCTAATTCCAGGCTGGCGCGCACGGCGTTCGCCAGCTTGCCGGACTCGCTGCCCTCGCCCATACGCGGTCCAACGGCGTGAATCACATGCCGCGCCTTGAGATTCCCCCCGCCGGTAATCACAGCACTGCCAACTTCACAGAATCCCAGCGCAAGACACTCTTCCTGAATAGCCGGGCCGCCCTTGCTGCGAATCGCTCCGGCCACGCCCGATCCCAGGATCAACTGGGAATTGGCCGCATTGACAATCGCATCAACCTCCAGATCGGTGATATCCCCCTGAACTAACTCAATCGTCACCTCATTTAAGACAGCCTGCATGGTGTTATCCTCTCACATAGCCCCCTGATGATTACACCATCACTCTGTCGTTTGAGCAAGCGCGCCGATCAAGGACGATAATCGCTGCGCCAAAACCATCAGCAGGAAAAACACAAATGCCAGGTTGATCCCGAAGTAGCCCACATCGACCAACCCATGCACCAACAGGTCGATCATGCTGCCCGCCGCGCCCAATACCAACGCCAGCAGCAGCGGATCGGATCCCGTCACTCGTCGCCGCGCGCGCCACAGCATCGACCAGAACACACCCTGAAACGACGCCAGCGCCAGCACACCCAGAATCCCCAGGTTGACCCAGTGATTGAGCACAATGGTATGCGGGATCGAGAGATTCGGCTCCTCCCAGGCTTCGGGCAGCAGGTAACGGCTGCGATACCAGTAAAGGAACTGGTCCGGTCCCGCGCCGGTCAAGGGCCGTTCGCGGATCAGGTTGACCGAGCTATACCACAAATGCCGCCGGAAAATGGCCGTATCGCCGCCGGGATCGGACAGGCGCGGCAGCACAAACGACAGCACCACAATCATTGCCGCCGTCGCCACCAGCGCCAGCAGGACCGGCCTGACTGCGCGGCGTCCGCGCCACCAGACCAGCACCCCGATCAGCGCAGTGGGCAGTCCCAACATGATTGCGCCCCGGCTCTGGCTGAGCAGTACCGCCAGCAGCATCACCGCACCGCTGACCGCACCATACGCCCACCGCCACGATCCACGCGGCAGCAGGAGCACATACGCCAGCGCAAACGGCAGACACCGGCCCAGGTACAACCCAACGCCGTTGGGCGACCCGTAAACGCTCATCAGCCGCCGCCCGCCCTCTTCGACTTCGACCACCGACTCCCCGGTGACGAACCTCACGAGGCCCACCACCGCAATCGTACCGCCGGTAAACAACAGCGTATCCACCAACCAGACCAGATCACGCCGTTCCAACCGCATCAGGCGCACCAGGAAATAAAACGCGGCGGGTTCCAGGATCACAACGCGCAGGTCGCGCACCGCTTGCGGCCAAAATTCCACCCAGGACAGCGACACAATTCCCAGGATGGCAAACGCCAGCACCAGCCAATCCAACGGCAGCAGGCGAATTGGGGCGTGTTGGGGCGGGGAAGCATCTGAATCCTGGCGCGTTTTGGCCCAGCCCACCAGTGCGCGGGCGATCAGAGCCGCAACCGTCAGTCCAAAATACACTTCTACCGTCGCAAACAGACCGACCAGCAGGTCCAGCGTGGACTGGAAAAACGCCGACCAGAAAATCACCAGCATCACGCCCAGGAGCGGGCGGTTGTAAATCAGCACAAACATGAAGACCAATACCACCAGCGTAAACAACGCGACCGGCGACAACGAAGCCAATCCCGCCGTGAGAATCGTCACCACCAGCGCGGGCGGATCGCGCCGCAGCAGCGACGGGATTGTCTCGCTCCAGGTGATCAACGCGCCGAACAAGACCAACAGCGACGCGACCAGGCTCAAGGCCCATTCGACCATCTGCCGGATTGTAGGCGCGGACGGAGCCTTAAAATTCCGCCAGGGAGCGCGTATCGCCGTAATCGCCGCTCCCAGCAGCGACAAGGCGCCGATCACGCCGCACAGGATCAGCGCCCGGTCATAACGCCCGGTATCCGGCGGCGCAGCGACAGCATAACCAGCCACCGGCCAGCGCGCATCCCCTTCGGTGGGCCGGTACACAATCTCGACGGTATGTATACCGTCGGGCAGATCGCGGGCGATAGTAATCAGGCTGGTTTCCGGCTGGCGATCCGGCGACGTCAGCAGAATGGCCGTTTCCCCCTGGCGATTGCGCGGTAAAGCGTTGGCCGGATCGCCGTCTACCGTGACGTGCAGATACGCGAGATAATCCCCCCGACGCACCGGCAGGGCAAATTCGGTACCCTGAAACTGGACGGTGATCCGGTTTTCGATGCTGGTTAAATCAGCTCCCGGCGGAATAATGGCGTCCGCGCCGTAATCGCGAAACCGCCAGTTCTCGGAATACACGGTAAACGGATTCTGCGGCGGGTGCAGGCCGGGAATTAAAGCCGTCTCATCGACCAGGGGACCGTTAACCAGCCATTCGTCAATACGGGGCGCGAGAGCAAATCCCTGAACCGGGTCATCGGGCGGGGCGTCCGGGTCCCAATGCTGCACGATCAGCCCGCCGACCCAGGGCCATTCACGCGCGGCGCGGGCATACGCTTCGCGGGTATAGGTTTCCTGCTGCGCGGCGGACGCGCTGCCCCAGATCGAGGGTGGGCCGATCCAGTCGCCGGGAAGGTGGTTCCAGCCGAAGTTACTGCCCCACAGCGGTTTGGTGCCGTCGCCGCGCCGCATCATTTCCTCGCGCAGCAGAATCAGCCGCGAAAAATTCAACAGGTCAGCGTCCACCCGGCGGTCGGTTGGGCTGAACTCAAAGCCATACGGTTTCCCGGCGGCAGCGTCAAAATACCCCTGCCCGCCCAGGTCGTAGATCGCGCGCAGAAACAACAGATCGCTTAGATTCTCCGGCCCGGTTTCGACCGTTGGAGCCAACGCCGCCACGATCACGCTGGCATCGGGATCGGCGTTGTGAATGGCGTCATACGCGCCGCGCAGCATGGCGACATAGTGAGCCGGTTCGGGGTCCAGGTTGCCCCAGTGCGTTTTGATATTCGGTTCGTCCCATATTTGATAGTAGGTGATCGTGTCGGCGTAACGATCCGCGAGTGTTCCGGCAAACCGGGCATACTCGCCCACGCTGACCGGAGGCGCGAAGGGATGTTCCGGCGCAAACGAATCGCGCGCCCAGGCGGGCGTGCCGTCCAGCACGGCGACCAGTTGCAGCGAGTCGTGCTCCGCCACTGCCCCGACCAGCGCGTCATACGCGGCCCACTCAAACCGGCCCGGTTCCGGTTCGATGTTCTGCCACAAAAACGACTGGCGCACCCAGGTAAACCCTGCCGCCGCGATGTGATCCAGTTCGACGGTGAGGTCGTCCGGCGTATATTGCAGCAGATCGACGTTGACGCCCGCCAGCGGCAGCCGGGATGGAACGTCCAGCGTGCCGGTCGCGTTTTCCCACCCGCGCGTTTCAAACGCACGCTGATCCAGTGTGACCAGCGCCCCGACTCCGCTGCCTGCTGCCAGCGCGATACAGACCAGCAACAACAACCATGTTTTATTCATCATATGCCCGATCATCGAACGCCCGCCCACCGGGGCCGCGAAGCCTGCCCATCGGTCGTGATCTGGTAGGCAAGCTCGGTGTCTATATCTACCACCCACAAATTACCCTGGTGAATCAGAGCGATCTGGCGGGCATTCGGACTCCAGGCGATACCGTCTTCCGGGTCAGGAAGCCGCAAACCGGGTCGTCCCGATCCGGGGAAAACGACCCGCGCGTTGCTGCCGTCCCGATCCATCACCACCAGATCGTACTCCGTGCCGGGACTGTTGAGCGGTTCACGCGCCTGAAAATACGCAATGGAATAGGTCGGCTCACCATCCGGCCCGGCGATAACCGGTGAATAGACCGGGTTAGCCCAGATACCGGTTTGAGGCACGAAGTCCGTCAACTGCAACCCGCTCTCCACATCGATCACGCCCAGGTTAAACACGATGCTGTATTCCGGTCCCTCGTCGCCATACGGCGCACCGTGTACGGTCGTGATCAGGTGCCCGTCCGCAGACCAGGACAGCGTCGGCACCCATACCGAACTGCCCTGGTAACGTTCCAGAAATGGCGCGTACTCGCGGAAACTCAGCAGCGTGACAAACTGCTCATCCATGTCGTTCGCTTCCAAATCGACCAATCCCACGCCGTCCGCGTTGGCCCACGCCAACCGGGTCCCATCTGGCGACCACACAAAACGCCGTCCCCAGTAAGCGTAAGCGCCCAGGGCGTTGGAATCGACCACTTCGTCCGGCACACCCAACCCGCTGCCCGTTTGCGGATCGAGCCGCATCAGGTAAACGTCGTTGTACGCCTGCCAGCCCCCGTCCTGCTGAGGCGTGGCGGTCGAATAACTGACGGTATAGGACTGCTGGGCTGCGACCCACTGCGCGACCCGCACATCTTCCGGCACCAGTTGGACCGGTTGTGGCCTATCGACCGTCGTGTTGAGAATCGCCCACAACTCGTTGGCAAAATCAGGATCGGTATCATCCGGCGTGCGGACGGTGTATAACAACCGGCGGCCATCCGGCGAGAGATCAAACACCCGGCCATCCAGAAACACGCCTTGCGTCAAAGGGCTGAGATTAACCGTATTGCCGCGAATAATGAACGCCTGTCCACTCGACAGATAAGCCAGCGTACCCTCAATGGCGATCATGGTGTCCGGCGGTTCGCTGCCCACATAAAGAATTTCCGGGCGCGGCTCCTTGATCGGAAAGCGGCTGATCTCCACCCGACTGACTTCAATACCATCTTTCTCGGTAATCCGGTAGCAAATCTGCTCAATGCCATTTTCGCCGGTTTGCGCGACCTCGGTTTCACCGGTCGGCAACTGTTGGGTTAGCTGGCGCTCGGTCGGATACGGCGTATCCTCCTGCTTGCATTCCTCGCGGGCAACCACGCGCGTCACCGTGATCCGCATCCCGTCCCTGATCTGAGTCTGGATCAGGGGATTCACTTCGTCATCCGGCCCTAACTGCACCCCGATCTCGTCAAGAAACTGCCCGACCGAGATGCGCCGGGGGTAATGATAAACCAGCTTGTCGCCATCCACGTCTACCGTGATCGTCAAATCACCGGAGCCGGTGCTGTCATCCTGGCACGCGCTCAATAGCGCCAACAACACCAATCCGAGCAGCAACCACACGTTATACTTATGTCTTGATCTATATCCTGATCGATCTTTTGGCATTAGAATCTCTCGTCATCGCAACCAAACCGGCCCAAAAATGTTTTACAATTATGGCACACGCTCTGCAATCTGATCGAAAAAGGGTGGGCACTGTGTTTGATAACCAAACAATCGCTTATATAACTACACTGCCTGAAGTCGAAACCGCGCGGCTGCCAAAGGGGGCGCTGTTCCTGGCAAACGGGCGAATCTACCAGGTGACGGAAACGGGCACCGGCGGATATCACAAGGCGCGCGAATGGCGGCAAACCGAAACAACCGAAGTTGCGCTCGTACCGGGGTCCATTCCCAGCAAACATTTACCCCTGGTCCGGCGGGGTAAAATCCTGCCGGTGTACCGTTCGCGGCTGGAACTGACGGATACCGATACCGATCAGGCGACCTGTTTTGTCTTTCCGACGGAAGGTCTGGCGCTGGATGCGGCCTATCTCGACGTGGCCCTGATCCAGAGTTCCGGCGCATACGTGCGCAACCAGGGGCACGATCCGGCCTTTGCCGTGACGGACGGTGTTCACATTTTCCGGCTGTACTACTACCGGCAGTCCGCGGGGGGACGCCGCGCCGATCTATCCAGCCTGCGGGCGCGACCACTCTCCTTCAGGCCAAAACTGCACACCGATGGCCCGGACTACTGGCGGCTGCTGCCCAGTTGGACCGAAATTATCCCGCACGCTGACGTAACACAGCAAATGCGGGCCATCGAGCCACCATTCACGGGTGACGAAACCGTGCCACATATGCCGATCCCGCCTATTGACACCGAATAACACGGAAACATCGCGCAATCAGTGAACGCCCCTGGCCTGAATACTGCCAGGGGCGTCTGTTTTATGGTAACACTACAACGCTTCTACAGCACGGCTACGGAATACCTGCCGCCTGCCGCACGGCTTGAAGCGTCTGAAGCGCGGTCAGATTACGGACATTGGCCCCAAAGCTGAGCGCCGCGTCGGTCAAGTTGCCGGCTCCTTGCGGCGCAACGCCGTTCGGGTCGGTGACGCCCCGTTCCTGCATGGCGCGCCACAGGTTCCACAGCGGGATACCCGCTACACCGGACTGTGACGCCACCTCAACGATTACCTGATTGTAGGGCGACAACTGCTCGGTCGAGTAACCGTTGCCCGACGGGATGGTCGCCAGCACCGGGATCACGCCGTAGGTACTCATGCTCTCGGCTACCAGGGATTGCAGAAGGCTGCGGAACTGGTCCGGCTGCATGTAAACCACGTTGGGCGCGGTGAAACCGATCAGCGCGATGCCGGGCCGCGTAACCATAAACTCACACCCGATCATTGTCCCGCCGGGAACCGCGTCACAGGGCGGGCCTGCCGGGGCCGGGCCGGAAAGGGTATCCAGGCCGTAGTTTGGTCCGGCGGCGGCACTGTCCGCGTTGAGGCTGGTCGTCGTCCCATCCGGGCGAACCGGAACTGCGCGGTAAGCGTCAATCACGGATTGGAGCGTCCCGAAGCTGCCCAGGTCGTAACTGCCACCCTCGGCAAACGGCATCATGAAGTTGGGGATATCCATCGAGTCATCGCCCACTTTGGCAAACGCGCCCGCCTGGTTGCCGAAATTGGTCACGCCGCTCTGGAACAACTGCGCCAGGGATGCGGCCATGTCGGGCGGAATAGCGGGCACAACCGGGTAGACCATCAGGTCAAAGGACGGCGGCGCGCTGGACACTGTGACCGCGAACGTCACGGTCACAATACCGCCTTTGGCATCGTCCGCCGTTACGTCCACATTGGTCACACCGGCTCCGACGGCATCCAATACGATTGTGTCGGTGCCAATCGCGGAAGCCACCACGATTCCGGCATTCTGAGAGAGCGCCGTCACCACCACCGGATCGCCGTCGGGATCGCTCACCAGAATGGCAATCGAAGCGCTCTGACCTGCCGGGATTGTCTGGTCGGCGATAGGCTGGATCGACGGCGGGTTATTGACACCCGTAACCGTCACGACGAAAACAACGGACGCCGCCCCGCCCCGACCATCGCTGGCATCTACCGTCACGTTGGCCTGACCGGGCACCACGCCGGTTACAACCACTTCGGCAGGACCGTTAGCAACTGCCGTCACCACACCGGGGTTATCCGATACCGCCATCAGCGTGATCGGATCACCATCGGGATCACTGGCCGCAATGGGAACGCTCAATTTCGCGCTCGCCGCCACCGATTGATTGACCACCGGTTGAATCACGGGGTTGGAATTGGGCGCGTTGACGGTTACACCAAACTGTACGCTCACCGCCGGGTTCACGCCGTCACTCACGCTCAGAGTCACGGTCGCTGCGCCGCCGCTGTTGGCAACCAGTTGGATCGTACCGGGCGCGATCACGCTGGCCGCCACAATCCCGCCATTGTCCGACGTTACGACCGCATTCAAGGGATTGTTTTCGGGATCGGAGGCCGTGTAGCCCACATTGATGGTGTCGCCCACATTCATTACTTGTGGCCCAATAGGATCGACCGTTGGCGGATTATTGGGCGAGTTGACGGTTACGCCAAACTGTACGCTCACCGCCGGATTGATACCATCATTCACGCTCAACGTGACGGTTGCCGCGCCGCCGCCGCTGGCGATCAGTTGAATCGTGCCGGGGGCGATCACGCTGGCCGCCACAATCCCGCCATTGTCCGACGTTACGACCGCGTTTAAGGGATCGTTTTCGGGATCGGAGGCCGTGTAGCCCACATTGATGGTGTCGCCCACGTTCATCACCTGCGGCGAGATGGGATCGAGCGTCGGGGGCGCGTTAACAGCGGTGACTTCAACGCTAAGCACCTGGGTGACGGCGGGGCTATTACCATCCGATACGCTCAGCGTAACCGAGGTTACACCCTGGCCGTTCGCTACCAACTGGATCACACCGGGCGCAGTCACATCAGCCGCGACAATCCCGGTATCGGCAGACGTCGCGACCGCTGTCAACGGATCGTTTTCGGGATCAACGGCGTTATAAGCAACATCGCGCGCTTCACCCACGTTCATCGTAACCGGGAACAGGGTATCCACTACCGGCGGCTGGTTGATCGCGGCCACCGAAACGGTAAATGACACGCTCACCGCCGGGTTCGCGCCGTCGTCTATACTGAGCGCGACCGTTGCCGTGCCTGCGCCATTCGCCACCAGGCCAATCTTACCCGGCTCGGCTACGCTGGCGGATACCACGCTGCCGTTGTCAGACGATACGACCGCATTCAGGGGATCATTGTCAGAATCAACCGCGTTATACAACACGTCGCGCATCTCACCGACACTCATCGTCTGCGGTCCGATAGCATCCACCGTCGGGGGCTGGTTGCCCACCGTTACTTTGATGCTGAACGTCACCAGCACAGGATCATTTACACTGTCCGTCACGCTCAGAGTCACGGTCGCGGTGCCCTCGGCATTTGCCACGACCCGGATCACGCCTGACCCGATCACCGAGGCAGCGGCTACGCTTTCGGTATCGGAACTGGCCGATGCGCTCAGGGTATCACCGTCGGGATCAACGGCGATATACAGCACGTCTACCGTTTCGCCAACCGTTAAGGACTGCGACGGAAGTGGATCAACGGTCGGCGGCTTATTAACCGCGCCAACATCCACCTGGAAGGCCGTGTTAACCTGCCCGCCCCGGCCATCGCTGACCGTAATCGTGACGTTGGCCGAACCAACCTGCACGCCGGTCAGACGGACGGCGCTCGTACTGGGCGCGCTGGCAGTCAGGATCGCCGCGTCGCTGGTTTGGGCCGTCACTGTGATCGGATCGCCGTCAGGATCAACCGCGGCAATGGCGATATCCTTCGTTTCGCCCACACCAACCGCCTGCGCCAATAACGGGCTGATGGTCGGGGCGTGATTTTGGCCCCGGACAGTCACAATAAAGGCCGTGCTGATCAGGCCCGCCCGATTATCCGTTGCCGTGACCGTGATAACCGTAGTGCCCGCCGTCACGCCGGTTACACGGATACGCGAGGTGCTCACCACTGTCGGGACGGCAATCGCATCACTGTTCGAGGCTACGAACAGATTCACCGGGTCGCCATCGGGATCGGTGACGGTCACGTTCACATCGAGGGACTGCCCGGCATCTAGCTCTTGGCTGGGAATCGGGCTAATCACGGGGGAACGATTGGGTCGCGGCGTGGGTGTCAGCGAGGGAACGGCGGTAGGAGTCGTGTTCGACACGGTAATGCCCGACACGATAGCAAACGTCTCTGTCCCATCATTGAGCCAGACATGCAGCCGAATCTGGTAAGCACCATCGGGCGATAACAACGTGTTCCACGCGCCCAATGCGCCGTTGATCACGGTACGGCGCTGCGGGGCAATCAGGGGATACCATAGATTGCCCCCATTCGGGTGCGGCCCCCATTCCAGCGCATACTGCAAAAAGCGAGGATGGCTGGCGCTGCCCACAATGGTTTGATACCCCGCGATCTGGCTGTTATTTGCCGGATACGAAATCCGCACGTCATAGGGGTACGACGTGGCAATTACCGGCGTCCAGGTCGGAAACGGCGTAAAGGTCGGATTCAAGACAACCTGCTGAGTCGCCGCTGGCGGAGGCTGAAATCCTCCCGCTGGTGTCCAGGTCGGAAACGGCGAAAAGGGCGTAAAGGTTGGAATAGGGGTGCGAGTCAGGGGCGGTGTGATAGTGGCCGCGACGGTGGGTTGCGAATCAGCATCCGTATTTTTGTTATCGTCCCCACCGCCCAGGCTGCACGCAACGCCCGCAAACAGGAGCATTGCCAGCACCAACCCTAAGCGGAGCAAGGTAGAGCGTCGGTAGAGTGTCATCATAACCTTCCATGCAGGGTATTGTGGGCGGAAATACCATAATTGTCCTCATTGTATACCTGATTGCTATACCCTTACAACGCGGCTAGCTGACGCTCGATACACGATTGCCCCATTACATCCGTATCGAAACCGAAAACAAAAAAAACGGCGCGCACGCCGTTTTTGTTACTCACGCCGGAAAACGAGCCTGACTAACGCTCACCGCCGGGGTCAGATGAGACACGGACGTCCTTCTTGCCAGTCGGGGAAGCCGCCGCGACAGATGCATACGCCGGACATTCACGGCTGAGGTGCCATCCCAATTTTTCAGGGCTGGACAATTCTTTGCCACAATGCGGGCAGGTAATGGTAGTTTTGGACATGAACTGCTCTCAGGTGCGGGTTACAGGATCGGATAAAACGGAGACAGTGTAGACCACCTGTAAAGAACTTGCAAAAATATATTTTGTAAAGGCGTATGAAAATAAATAAGGCGGGTGAACACATGATGTTCACCCGCCCTATTTATTACCCCACTCAACCGGGCCAGAATTACCCGGCGACGTTAGCGGCGATTGTCCGCTAACCCTAACAAACCCATCGGCATTTTCGGCTGGCGCGATTTTTCTTCATCCTTGCCAAACTTGATGACCTCGCCGGTATCGGTGATGGCCTCGACCGCCAAGCCCAGGCTTTGCAATTCTTTGACCAACACGCGGAAGGACGCCGGAACGCCGGGTTCCTCAATCGGCTCACCCTTGACGATGGCCTCGTAGGTCTTCACGCGGCCCTGCACGTCGTCCGACTTCACGGTCAGCATCTCTTGCAAGGTATGAGCCGCGCCGTAGGCTTCCAGCGCCCACACTTCCATCTCACCGAAGCGCTGGCCGCCAAACTGCGCCTTACCACCAAGCGGCTGCTGCGTGACCAAGCTGTATGGGCCGGTTGAACGCGCATGAACCTTGTCTTCGACCAGGTGGGCCAGCTTCAGCATGTGGATGATGCCAACTGTCACCGGCTGGTCAAACGATTCGCCGGTCTTGCCATCATAAAGCCGCTGCTTGCCGTAAATGGGCATCGAAAGGCTGCGCTGTAATTCCAACCGGCGCACGACCTCGCGCAAGGCCTCCTCGTCCAAACCCTGGGGCGGCACTTCGCCGGTAACGGCCTCGACCCACAGCATAAGGGCGGCATAGCGCGCGTTCTGGTCGCGGCGGATACGTTCGTCCAACGACACGCTATTAATGTCAAACAACAGCACGTCGTCGGGATTAATCCCCTGCTCGCGCAGCCACTCGGCCAATACTGCGCGCCGGGCATACACGTATTCGAGATTCAGCCGTTCCATGTCGTACCGCCCGGTCTGGCCGAGCCAGTGATCGACATACAGGCGGCGCACCTCGTCGTCGTCATCCAGATATTCGGTATCGTACTCTTCTTCCCGCAGCCACGCCCAGGCACGCTCAGTGATGTTCTTCCAGGCGAGATCCACCAGCCAGGCGCGGCCCAGTTCGGCCTCAATTTCTTCCTCCTCGGCCCCATCGAATACCGGCGAAATAGCGCGGAATCCCAACCGGTCGGCAGCCCAACCAAGATGCGTTTCCAACACCTGCCCGATGTTCATACGGCCCGGCACACCCAGCGGGTTGAGAATAATCTCAATCGGCGTGCCATCTTCAAGGAAAGGCATGTCTTCAATCGGCACGACTTTCGAGATAACGCCCTTGTTGCCATGCCGACCGGCCATCTTATCGCCCTGGGTCAGCTTGCGCTTTTGGGCCACGCTGACGCGCACCATCTGGTCTACCCCGGCGGGGAGATCGCGGTGTTCTTCACGGGTGAAGATTTTCACGTCAACGACCTTGCCCTTTTCACCGTGCGGCAGGCGCAGCGACGAGTCTTTGACCTCGCGGGCTTTTTCACCAAAGATCGCGCGCAACAGCTTTTCTTCAGGACTGAGTTCCTTTTCACCCTTCGGCGTGATCTTGCCGACCAGGATGTCATTCGGCCCCACTTCCGCGCCAATGCGGATAATGCCGTGCTCATCCAGGTCTTTGAGCGCGTCTTCGCCCACGTTGGGAATATCGTAGGTGATTTCTTCCGGCCCCAACTTGGTATCGCGGGCCTCGACTTCGTGTTTCTCGATATGGATCGAAGTGAATTTATCCTGGCGGACCAGGGCTTCACTGATCAGCAGCGCGTCCTCGTAGTTGCCGCCTTCCCAGGACAGGAACGCACACAACACGTCATGTCCCAACGCCAACCGACCGTTGACAGTAGACGAACTATCGGCAATCACGTCGCCCCGGCTAATTTGCTGGCCTTTGCGCACAATAGGCCGCTGGTCAATGCAAGTAGACTGGTTTGAGCGATTGTATTTGCGCAGCCGGTAAGTGCGCAGCCCGTTTTGGGTGCGCAGCACCACCTGATCGCCCTGAACCGAGAGCACTTCACCCGCTTCGTCGGCCACCAATACCTGGCCCGAATCATACGCCGCCTGCCGCTCGACCCCGGTGCTCACAATCGGAACATCCGGCCTGAGCAGCGGCACCGCCTGGCGCTGCATATTCGATCCCATCAGCGCACGGTTGGCGTCATCATGTTCGAGGAAGGGGATCAGCGCTGCCGAAATACCCACAATCTGGCGCGGAGCTACGTCCATGTAGTCGATACGGGACTGCTGCGCCACCAGGAAACGCTGGTGATAACGCGCCGATATACGTTCGTTCACAAACTGGTGCGCATCATTCAACGGCGCGTTGGCCTGCGCGATGGTGAAGAAATCCTCTTCGTCCGCCGACAGGTATTCGATATCGCTGCTGACATACGGCACCAACGGCGCTGTCTTTAAACCGACAGCAGCCAGTTGGGAGCGTACCTGTTCGTCGATTACGGTGCCCGCCGGAATATGGCCCTTGCTGCCCGGTTCGCCCACATCTTCACGCAGCACACACCCGACGATCCGGTCCTTATCAATCGCCATCTCGCGGTACACTTTGCGGTAGGGCGTCTCGATGAAGCCGTATTCGTTCACCCGGCCATAACTCGCCAGACGACCGATCAGGCCAATGTTAGGACCTTCTGGCGTCTCGATGGGGCAAATACGCCCATAGTGGCTGTGATGAACGTCACGCACATCGAACCCGGCCCGCTCGCGTCGCAAACCGCCCGGCCCCAACGCTGACAGGGTACGTTTGTGCGTCAGTTCGGCCAGGGGATTGGTCTGATCCATGAATTGGGACAACTGACTGGACCCAAAGAACTCGCGGACAGCCGCCACCACCGGGCGAATGTTGATCAATGTCATGGGCGACAGGTTGTCCGACTCACGGATCGACATGCGCTCACGAACCACGCGCTCCATACGGCGCAAACCGATACGCAGCGAATTCTGGATCAACTCGCCCACCGTCTTGACGCGGCGGTTGCCCAGGTGATCGATATCGTCGGGCTGTTCCAGACCGTTATTGATCTGGATCATACGCTCGATCAGTTTGACGAGATCGAACTTGGAGATCGTGCGGTGGGTGCGCGGCACAATATCATCAATCCGCAGCCGTTGGTTGAGCTTGTAACGCCCTACCCGTTCCAGGTCATAACGCCGCTGGTCGAACAACTGGCTTTCCAGGTATTCGCGGGCATTGTCCAATGTGGGCGGATCGCCGGGCCGCATCCGTTTATAGAATTCCAGCAGCGCCGCTTCCGCGACAGTCTGGCCTTCCCGAATCTCCCACTGGGGTTCCATACGAATGGTCCCCTCCATATACAGGTGATCCGGGTTGTTGTCCACTTCCTTGTAGATCGCCAGCAGTTCTTCGTCGGACCCATTCTGAATGGGAGAATGGGCATCGAAGCCATCACTGACCGCCGCCAACGCGCGCAACAGGATCGTTACAGGAATCGTGCGCTTGCGGTTAAACTTGATCGCCAGGTAATCACTCTTGCGCGTCTCAAACTCCATCCACGCGCCGCGATCCGGGATCATTTTTGCGGTAGACAGGCTTCGCCCGGTAGTCCGGTCTTCTTCGGCGTCAAAATACACGCCGGGGGACCGGATCAACTGGCTGACCACAACGCGCTCAGTGCCGTTGATGATAAAGGTCCCTTTCTCAGTCATCAAGGGGAAATCTCCCATGAAGATATCTGAGATCACGACTTCATCACCGGCAGCCCGATTCACCAACGCCACCTTGACATACAGCGGCGCGGCAAACGTGATATCGCGTTCGAGGCAAATTTCCTCGGAATACTTAGGCTCCTCGAACCAATACCGCAACCCGAATTCAGCCGCCTCTGGGCTGCCGCCGGGGAAGTAGAGCCTCAAGTTGCTATTGAAGCTCTCGATGGGGCTGATCTCATCGAATAACTCGTTCAGCCCCTCTTCATAAAACCGCCTGAATGATTCAAGCTGAATTTCGATGAGCGAAGGAAGGTCTTGGACGTCATGCGTGCGTGCATAACTCTTCTCATCTAGCCGCCGCTGCATTCACCACTCCTCGAGGTCTTACCACCAACAATCAACCACACTAGAGACAGCGCATACTCATGGGGACCGGAGAATAGTTGTCTGCTACCTTTTTAAAGCAGTTTTTGGTTCCTGCTTCACCCAGGTTCGCCGCCACCTGAGAAGGCTTGGGTTTTACGTCCTGTCCAAAGGCGTTTAACGTCTCGTCGTAGCCACTACCGCGACGTGAAAGCTCATAGGACGAAGGCGACCTGGTATCGTCGTCTTCAGGGTACGCTGAATATTTTCCACCCGTCACGACTTCGACGGGCAACCGGCAATATTCGATTGGTAAGGTGCTGGCGTAATACCATGCACGCATTGTATTGGTCGGCACGGCATGTTGTCAAGCCGAGTAACGACCGTTACATACGCTTGAACATATTTGTATACAAAATTGAGGTCTAGCTTATAGCTCCTCAAGCTGGTTTCACTGAATTTAGGAGGGGATTCAAGAACTATTAGTATATCATCAGGCTTGATGATGTCAAGAACCAATTTTTGAAATTGGGTATAATGAGCAAAACCTTATTGTTTCATCGGCTTTTCACAATTAATTTATCATAGCCCTTGCGTTAAGAGCGAAGTCGTTCTACACTAAAATAGCCGATATGCCATAGCAGGGAGACATAAACATGGGGTCACGGATATCCCGTCTTACGCGCACCACTCAACCGGCTGACGATCCACTAAGCGGTTTGCCGGAAGAACCCGCCCCGCCATCCAGCCCCGCGCCGCTTATCAACGGCGACGAATACGAAGTGCCACCGAAAAAGGAAACATCCCCGCGTGTGGCAGCGCTGCGCAAACAGCTTCGTCCCAAACTCGTCTCAACCCCGGATGAATTCGACGAAATGAACAGCACCAACCCGGAACACCAGCAAATTGTCCGGGACCGGCTGAAAGTCGTGTTGGAACGCGCTCGTGTCCAACTGTCGCCGGAGGAACTGGCCGAACTCGAACAAGCCCTGATCCATGACCTGTTGGGCTTTGGAGCCATCGAGCCGCTGGTGCAAAGTAAGAGCTTCTCCGAAATCATGGTCAATGCGCCGGACGTTATCTTTGCCGAATATAAAGGCAAGCTGCAAGAAACCGAGTACGTGTTCGATGACGAAGACCATGTACGCTGGACGGCACAGCGCATCGTGCGCCCCTTACAGCGCGACCTCAGCCGCCGTAACCCGATGGTGGATGCCCGCCTGCCGGACGGTTCGCGTGTACACGTTATTATGCCGCCGTCGGCCTTGAGTGGCACAACAATCACCATCCGAAAATTCCCCGACAAACGCCTGACGGTGGATAACCTGATCGAGTGGGGATCATTCACCCCAGAGGTCGCGGAATTTTTGCAGGCGTGCGTCGTGGCAAAACTCAATGTCGTGGTATCCGGCGGCACGGGGTCCGGTAAAACCACGCTCCTGAACGTGTTATCGTCCTTCATTCCTGATGAAGAACGCATCGTCACCATTGAAGACTCCGCCGAATTGCAGCTCGCGCAGCGGCACGTCGTCCGGCTGGAAACCTGCCCCGCCCTGCCCGGTACGGAAGACGGGCGGCTGGTCATCCGCGATCTGGTGAAAGGCAGTCTGCGTATGCGTCCCGACCGGATTGTGGTGGGCGAATGCCGCTCCGGTGAGGCGCTGGATATGCTGCAAGCAATGAACACCGGTCACGATGGATCGCTGACAACCGTTCACTCCAACAGTCCGCGTGACTGTGTGGGCCGTCTTGAAACACTGGCGCTGATGGCCGGTATGGACCTCCCGGTCGCCATTATCCGCCGCCAGATCGCCAGCGCCGTGAACCTGATCGTGCAGCAGGCCCGTCTGAAAGATGGCAGTCGTAAAGTTGTCCAGGTTACTGAGTTGCAGGGAATGGAAGGCGAACAGGTTGTTTTGCAGGATATATTCATCTACAAAACACCTGATCACCGGGGCGGCGGTTACAGTCACGTCGGCGGCGGGTCGCTGGAACCCACCGGATTCCGTCCGAGCTTCATGGAACGCCTGGAACAGGCCGGGTTCAAGCTAAGCGGGCGCATCTTTGGCGCAGGCCGGACCAACTTTTAGCAGTATCCATTTCACCACACTGTATCTACCATGCCCTGGTCAAAACGTAAACGGGGCATGTTTGTGTTATGCTCTCAGTGAGTGGTTTTGAGTTTGGGGTTCTGAATTTTAACGAGCTAACAACTTATGAGCAGACAATCACCAGCGCTTTCCCCAGCGGAGCACCTCCGTTACAACCGGCACATCATTCTGCCCCAGGTGGGGGAAAATGGTCAGCGCAAACTCAAAGCGGCCAGCGTGGTTATTGTGGGCACCGGGGGATTGGGTAGTCCAATCTCGATGTACCTGGCAGCGGCAGGCGTGGGGCGGATCGGGCTGGTGGATCACGATGTAGTGGACGCCAGCAACTTGCAGCGCCAGATCGTACACAGCGAAGACACGCTCGGCACGCCGAAAGTCCAATCCGCCGCTGCGCGCCTGAAAGCCATCAATCCCTACATCACTATCAACGCCTACAACGTACCGCTGACCGGCGACAACGCGCTCGGCATCCTGGGCGACTATGATATTTTTCTGGACGGAACCGACAATTTCTCAACCCGGTATCTCTTGAACGACGCGGCGATCCTGCTCGGCAAACCAATGGTGTACGGCAGCATTTTTCGGTTCGAGGGACAAGCAAGCGTGTTTGGACTGCCGGGTGGTCCATGTTACCGCTGCCTGCTGCCCGAACCGCCGCCGCCGCATCTCGTGCCAAACGCCGCCGAGGTAGGCGTGTTTGGCGTGCTGCCAGGAACGATTGGCACGATCCAGGCCACTGAAGCGATCAAGATCATCCTCGGCATTGGCGACACGCTGTCCGGGCGGCTGCTGCTCTATGACGCGCTGGATATGTCCTTCGACCTGATCACGCTGTCCAAGCGACCCAACTGCCCCGCCTGTGGGGGCAATCCGACTCTCACCAAATGAGCCAACCCACCGTTCCCGCGCAAATGATTCCGCACTACACGTCATCCAGCGGCAAAACGTACCCCTGCAAGTCGTCTTCGGGCGGCAGCAGGTCCAGTTCTACGCTGTTCAAATGCGACTGGCGCGATTTGGCCCGCCCCAACAAACGCTTGATCTCGGTGTTATCGGGCAACCGTTCCTGAGCGGCCTCAAGAATATGCACGACCCGGTTAAGCTGGACCGTATCATTGATCCACAAACGGGCCAGTTCGAGCAGCATATCGCCGACCTGGACCGGATCGTCAACCTCCAACGCCTGACCAAGCGCCTGCTGGTAACGGGTCTGTGCGCCCACGTAGTCGCCGCGCGCCTTCAATACGTCAGCCATGACGCTGAGCTGTTCGTAGGCTTCCTGGGCATCGCCTCCGGTCCGAATCAGGTTGAGCGCCTGAGCATGATGTTCCATCGCCTCATCCCAGTGCATCAGGTTGGCGTGTGCATCACCTAACTGGATTTGGGCAAACTTCAATTCGTCCATCTGCTGCTCACGCGCAAAGATCGGCACCGTTTGCTCCCATACGGTGATAGCATCCCGAAATCGGTTGAGATCAAAATACAGATCGCCGATCTTATCCAGCGTCAGGCCAATATCCAACCAGGCGTCGATGGGCCGGAACGCTTTGACCGCTTCCTGGTACGCATCGACGGCCCCTTCAAAACGCCCTAACATCGCCTGCATATCGCCCAATACGACGAGCATTTGCCCTTCACGCCGGGGATTATCAACTTCCTGGGCCAACGCCATCCCGCGATCCACCTGGGCCAACACGTCCTCATAGTTTTCCTGTTGCAGACTGAGCGCGGCTAACGATTTGATGGCGGCCAACTCATCCTCGACACTGCCGTCGGCCTGAAATACCCTGGGTTCCTGAATTGGGGACGACACGGTTTCGGAACTATCCTCGAAAGCCGATTCGGGCACAACGTCCGGTTCCATCGTGATTTCCACGAGCGGCAGCGGGGATGGTTCGGATTCAGCCGGGGGCGACTCCGCTATATCCTCCCAGACTTCCGGCTCGACAGCGATCTCAGGCACGGCTGATTCCGGTTCCGCCACAGACGGCGGGGAGGATACAATCCCGGCGGCGGCGACCGGGTCGGAGGGCATGGTATCCTGATCCTGAACCGAACGAGCCGGTTCTGGCTCGGCAAGAATGGAGGGAGATATCTCTACTTCCTCTTCAACTTCAACCGGCTCTGGGCCACGTCCCAACAACCCCAACCCGGTGGCTTCGGGATGTTTTCCCAGGTAATGCAACCATTCGAGTTCAGGACGAAAACCGCGCACCAGGACAAAACTTTCCGCGCTGGTGGGTTGTAACAACTGGGACACTTCTTCCACAAAATCCAGCCGGTCATGCTGCGCCGCATACGCCGATGCCGTTATGATGTTTAAGATTTCCACCGCCAACCGTTCGTGACTGTTCGCTTCCGGTTCGCCGGTATGCCGCCGCGCATATACCAACAGGCCGTTCAGATGGCGCGTTCGCATCGCGTCTAACTGCTTCTTGCCACGTAATACAACCTGGGCAAACGTCTGGATCAATTCGTGGGCTTCAAAATACGGCTGGTTCTGTACCATACGCTCCGTGACAAAACCACGTTTGGCAAGCTGGCCCATTGTGGCGCGAATCACATGGGGCGGCGCGCCGCCCACATCCGACAGCAGTTCCTCACTCGCGCCCCCGGTGAACGTTGTCCCGACCAGCAGCACCAACCCCTGCAACGCGGACGGCAGCAGCCGGTACGCGGCCATCAGGATTCCCATGATGCGGTTCGCGTCACCGGATGGCAGATCGGGCATTCGCTCTAAAAATTCACCCGGCCCGATCCCGGCAGCCGCTAATTGGCGCGCAGCCATCACAATCGACAGGGCATGCCCGCGCAATGTTTCGCTCAAGCGGGAAAGCTCCGTCATATCAACGTCCAGCGGCAGGTCCGCCAGTTGCGCCAGCATCATTTCCGCTTCATAAGCAGGCAGCGGCTCGACAGCGTGCGGCGTCCAGGGACCGGCAACCATACGCGGGTGAGTAAGCAGCAGCGGTACGCCAGAAGCGCATCCCCGCACAAACTCACGGGCATGTTCGGGCAATACCTGACCGTCCAACACCACCAGGGGCCGGTTTTGGTGCAGCAAATCGCCCGCCAGCGCGCGTTGGGCGTCCAGATTGCCGCCTGCCGCCCCATCCACGCCATAAGCCCGCAGCACGCGGTTGAGCATAGAGGGCAGCGTATCATTGGCAAGATCGAACCACAATACACCACCGGGCAGTTCCGCATACCCCGCCGCCAATGACGCCGCCAGCGCGGTTTTGCCGATCCCTGCCAAACCATGCAGCAGCACCGCCATCCCCGCCTTTAGCGTCAGGTGGATCGAAGTCAAATCAGATTCACGCGCCCACAGATCGCCCGGTAACGGCACCGGCAGATTGTAACTGCCCTGCACGGGTGCTCCATGTGGAATAACAGGTTGTTGGCTCATAAAACCCACCATCCAAGTTTTTAAATCAAACCGTCAAACCGAACCGTAACTTCTTCCCGCAGTATAGCAGAAGCTGGTCCGGCAGGAAAACAAAACGCCCAGCAAGCAACGCCGGGCGCAATACCTTGTCCTGACTCGTCTAGTCTTCGTCCGGCGGAGGAACCGGCAAATCATCCACTGAGATATTCTGGTACTTCCGCCCCACATCCACCAACATCACCGGAATACCGTCCCGAACAGGATATTTGTACCCGGAATCCTCGCAGACCAGCCAGCAGCCCTGCACCAACTCCAACCGACCGGGATCGTCGCCTTTGTCGGTGTAATGAACTGCTTCCGGGCAGCGCAAAATCTCTAGCAGATCGGGACTGATTGCATTATTTTGTGTCGCATCATCTGCCATGCCATAACCTCGCAGAAAATAACCCTGGCGCTGATGCGAGTATAGCCAGCCCCTCACTCAGCGTCAAGCTCAGTCCTGGCTGTGACCGGCATTCCAGGGTAGACTTGGGCATGGAAACAGTATCATGAGGTCACAGCAGAAAGAATCTGGCAACCGCTAAGCAGAGTCGTTAGTGGAGCGAAATTTTGTGAATATAACAACCCGATTGCTGCGCTGGACATGGCGCGCCGGACGACGTGTCACCACACACCGGCTGATCCGGGCGGGCAGCCGTACCGCCGTCACGACCGCGCTAAACGTAGGGCGACAGTCCGCCATTGATGCGGCATTAGGAGCCGCCGCCGACACGCTGCCCTTTACCGCATCCACAGCCTACACCCAGGTTTTCAACGTAAAATCTCCCGTCACGGTCTACGTGCGCGGGAGTCACTGCCGCGTCACCGTGCAGCGAGACGACATCTCGCAAGTGATCCTGGAAGCGACTATGGCGCGCGCCTTTGGCCTCGAGTTTGTGACGGATCAGGATGATGCCGGAGTGTATATCGTCGCGCGGCGCAAACCGGTTACAGGCAAACTGGCGCGGGCCGAGTTTACCATCACGGCTCCCCATGACAGCCACCTGGTTTTTAACCTGACACCGGGCGACGTAATCCTGCACCATATTGACGGAATGCTGGAACTGCCCAACTGTTAGAAGTTTGTCGTTGTGCCCGCCAATACGTTCCAAAATTAGCCAACTTGCCGTATTATCAAACAAGACAGCCTTGCCAGCAGCCCGACAAGGTGGTACCCTTCCGCGAAACTTCTACCCGGTTGGGCGCGTAGATTCCACTGAGCAACCAAGCAGATTTGAGTTCATCACAGGGGACATTGTGAGTAAACTGGTTATTGTCGAGTCACCTACCAAAGCCCGGACTATTCGCGGTTTCCTGCCGGATGATTATCAGGTCGAAGCCAGCATGGGCCATATCCGTGATCTACCAGCCTCGGCCAGTGAAATCCCGGCCAGGTATAAAGGCGAGGAATGGTCACGGCTCGGTGTCAACATTGCGGCAGATTTTGAGCCGCTTTATGTGATTCCCAAAGCCAAGAAGAAGGTCGTCAAGGAACTTACCCAGGCGCTCAAAGAGGCCGATGAGCTAATCCTGGCAACGGACGAGGACCGCGAAGGAGAAAGCATCGCGTGGCATCTCACCCAGGTGCTCAAACCGGGTGTGCCGGTCAAGCGTATGGTCTTCCACGAAATCACCGACGACGCCATCCGGGAAGCATTAGAACACTGCCGCCCCCTTAATAACAAACTGGTCCAGGCCCAGGAAACCCGGCGCATCCTCGACCGGCTGGTGGGGTACACCGTGTCGCCGCTGCTGTGGAAAAAGATCGCGCCGAAACTGTCCGCCGGACGGGTGCAATCCGCCGCTGTCCGCCTGTTGGTCCAGCGCGAACAGGACCGCCGCCGCTTCAAATCCGGTTCCTACTGGGACCTGAAAGCGCTCCTGGAAGCCAAAGAGGAACAGTTTACTGCCCAGTTGATCGCGCTTGGCGGCGCGCGGCTGGCGACGGGCAAAGACTTCGACGAAAACACCGGGAAAATTCCCAAAGGCAAGCGGGTTGTCCTGCTCAACGAAGCCCAGGCGCGTGAACTGGCCGACCAACTGCTTAAGGGTGAGTGGCAGGTCGGAGATGTCAACGAGCGCGAACAGACTCGCTCGCCCGCGCCACCGTTCACCACATCGACCTTACAGCAGGAAGCCAACCGCAAGCTAAACATGGACGCGCAGCAAACAATGCGTGTCGCGCAGCAGCTTTACGAGCGCGGCCTGATCACCTACATGCGTACCGATTCGGTGCATCTCGCCAAGCAAGCGCTAACCCGCATCCGTGAATGTGTCGAGGAGAAATACGGCGCGGATTACCTCAGCCCGTCGCCCCGGCAGTATCGCACCAAAGCCAAAGGCGCGCAGGAAGCCCACGAAGCGATCCGGCCCGCCGGTCAGGAAATGCCCACCGCCGAGGAATTGGAGCTAACCGGGCAGGAATACGGGCTGTATGACCTGATCTGGAAACGCACCATGGCGACCCAGATGGCCGATGCCCGGCTGCTGTTCACAACGATTCAGATTACGGTTCGCAGCGAGGCAAAAGACGCCACTTTCCGGGCCTCCGGCAAGCGGGTCTTATTCCCCGGCTTTTTCCGGGCATATGTCGAAGGGGCGGACGATCCGAACGGCGCGCTGGACGACCAGGAAACCATCCTGCCGCCGCTGGCAGTTGGCGACCCCGTGACTTGCCGGGAACTTGAACCCATCAAGCACGACACCAAACCCCCGGCGCGCTACACCGATGCCACGCTGGTTAAGGCGCTGGAAAGTGAGGGCATTGGACGACCCAGCACCTACGCCTCGATCATCAGCACGATTCAGGATCGCGGCTACGTGAGCAAGTCGGGCAGACAGTTGGTCCCGACATTCACCGCGTTTGCTGTGAATCACCTGATGGAGCAGCACTTCCCCGATCTGGTGGACCTGGAATTCACCGCGCAGATGGAACAGGTTTTAGACGATATCGCCGACGGCGACTCCGAGGGACTGCCCTATCTCAAAACCTTCTACCTGGGCGATAACGGGTTGGATCACCAGGTCAAGGCCAAAGAAGAGCAAATCGACCCACGCGAGATACACGCCATCGTGATCGATGACCTGGAAGTCAAGGTGCGCGTTGGACGTTACGGGGCGTACCTGGAACAAGACCACGACGGCGACGTGATCCGCGTCTCGCTGCCGGATTCGCTGCCGCCCGGCGACCTGGATAACGCAGCAATCGAACGATTGCTGCGCGAAAAAGCGCAAGGCCCCACGCCGCTCGGTTATCATCCCGACACAGGCGAGCCGGTATATGTGCTGATCGGGCCATATGGTCCCTACGTGCAGCAAGGCAGCAACGGTGAAAATAACGGCGCAAACAATAACGGCGGCAAAAAACCCCCGCGTGTATCGCTGTTAAAAAATATGAAACCCGAAGAGATTACGCTGGAACAGGCTTTGGCGCTCCTGGCGCTGCCGCGCACATTAGGCGAGCATCCCGAAACGGGCAAGCCGGTTGACGCCGGGATCGGGCGTTATGGTCCCTTCGTGCGACATGATGACAGCTACCGTTCGCTCACCAAAGAAGACAACGTATTCACGATTGATCTGGCGCGCGCACTGGAACTGCTAGCCCAGGAAAAAGGCACACGCCGCGCCGCCGTCGTCGTGCGGGAAATCGGCCCGCATCCTGACGACGGGGAACTGATCGCCATTTACGAAGGGCGTTACGGCCCGTATGTCAAACACGGCAAGATCAACGCTTCGCTGCCGAAGGGGGCCGATGTCGAAAAACTGAGCATGGAACAGGCGCTGGAGTTGATCGAGAAAAAGAAGGCGCAAAAACCCCGCAAACGGAAAACCGGCAAGAAATCAAAAAGCACCGAATAAGAAATTGGCGCAGCGCCAGATACGCCGAAAATAAAAACGCCGGGCAAAATCCCCGGCGTTTCGATTTTTCCGGTCTTGACTGGTTCCCGGCTAGCCCTTCACCGATCCGGCCAACAGCCCGCGTATGAAAAAGCGACCAAGCACAATGTACACCACCAGCGTCGGCAGCGCCGCCAGCACTGCACCGGCCATTGGCAGATTCCACTTGACCGCCTCGCCACCGGCCAGCAGCGCCAGCGCCACCGTGATCGGCTGAGAATTCTCATTGGTGAGTGTCACGGCGAACAGAAATTCATTCCAGATTTGCGTAAACTGCCAGATAATCACCACCACAAAACCCGGCAGCGACAGCGGAAACACGATCCAGCGGTAAATGCCAAAAAAGCCCGCGCCGTCAATGGACCCGGCTTCAATCATCTCGGTGGGTACTTCAGTGTAGTAATTACGGAAAATCAGCGTCGTGATCGGCAGTCCATAGACAACATGCGCCATGATCAAGCCGTAGATCGTGCCACCCAACTCGATATCCTGCACAAACTGGAACAACGGGATCAGGATGCTCTGGTACGGGATGAACATCCCGAACAACATCAGCGGGAACACAATATTCGCACCGGGGAACTTCCACTTGGCGAGCACATAACCATTGAGCGACCCCATGATAGCCGACAGCACCGTCGCCGAAATGGTCAGCATAAAACTGTTCCTGATCTTCGGTCCCAGTTCGTCAATCGCAGTTTTGTAGCTTTCCCAATGCAAGGACGACGGCAAATCCCATACGGCGCTGAGCTTGCCCGCATCCTGTGGAGATTTTAAGCTGGTGCTAACAACGGTATAGATCGGCAGCAAATACACCATCGTCATCAAAATCAGGATGGTATAGAGCGCGATACGGGCATAATGCCGCGACTCCAACGGCTGTCGATCCTTCGGAGTATAACCGGGCTGGCGACCCTCCCGGTAGATGTATACCCACAACGGGACGAGCAGCACCAATGTGCCTGCCGCCCCCACGCCTGCGCCGATCAACGCACCCTGTTCAGGATCGCGTCCCATCTGTTCGTACAACAAGTACGTTCCCAGGCTGCCGATCAACGCGCCAAAAATAAGCCAGGCAAATAGTAATTCCATCGCTGCGTCCCCCCTTATACCTCGTGCTCAGCCCGTAGAGAGGTCGCCAGATACGGGATGATCACCGAGGCGACCATCACCAGTAACACGACGGCAATCGCGCTGCCAACCGCAAATTTGTTACTGCGGAACATGGTGACATACACCTGCACACCCGGCACACTGACCGGCAGATAGTCGGTCCCCGCGATGGCAAAGATCAGGTCAAACACCTTCAGCGAAATGTGACCAAGCACAATCGCCGCGCTGAGCGTAATCGGGCGCAGCATCGGCAGAATGATTAGGGTATACACCTGCCACTCATTACAACCATCAACCCGCGCCGCCTCGCGCAGTTCCTCAGGCACGCCCCGAATACCAGCCAGATACATCGCCATCGTATAACCCGACAACTGCCAGATCGAGGCAATGATGATGCCCACCAACGCCAGATTAAACCCGAACTGCTCCGGGAACGGGACATTGGGGAACCGGTCCGGGCCGCCGGTCAGATACCAACCGAAAATGATCGCGGTCGGGATCGCCGTGATCCACGCGGCGCGGCGTTTGCCCTGCCCCAACAGGTTGACCATGTACAGCAAAAAGCCGATCACAATCACGGCCACCACGTATTGGGGCGCATTCTGCCAGTTAAATTTACCGCGCATCGTTGGGTCGGTGTCCCACGTTGCCCAATCCGACCACATCCACATGAACAGCAGCGCCGTCGGCACGCCCATGTATACCGATGCCAGATATTTTTTGCGCCAGACGAACTGGAAAACGGCAAACAGCAACAGGAAAATAATCAACAACAGCGTCGTCACCGGGACTTCGTGCCAGTTGAATTCATACGCCTTGCGGTTGTTGAGCCAGGAATAGCTCCAGGCATCACCGCCAAACAGTTCCGGCAGTACGTTAATACCGCCTTTGGGATTGAGCAACCAGCGCCAGATTGTCCCGGTGACGGCAAAAGAGAGCGCCATCGGGAACAAAAATACCGTGCGGAAGAAGCCCTCGCCCTTAACGTTTTGATCCAGCAGCACAGCCAGCAAAAAACCTAAGACCAGACAACCTACCAGAAAAAACAGCGTGAAGAAAAATGTATTGACCAACTCCTGCCGGAAACGAAATCCCTGAAAATCACTAAACAAGGCTTTATAATTATCCAGGCCAATGTAATTCTTGTCGGCGTGCGCTTCAAGGCCGGACCAATCGGTCAGGGACCAGGCAAAAGTCTGGCCGATGAAACCATAGACAAAAATGCCGAGCAGGATAATCGACGGCAAGATCGTCAAGACCGCAAAGACGCGATCAGGATTGGCCCGCCGCAGACGTTCGACTGATAACTGCATCGCACAGCACCTCCTGATGATACGAGGTCCCTACCCACACGGCAGGGACCTCGTATTGATGCTTATACTTACGAGTACACTACGGGGTTATGGCAACTAGCCGCCAATACCGGCCTGATTCGCGATGGCCTGCGCTGCGTTCGACGCCGACATACCGTTGCGCGAACCGAGGTAGATTTCCATCACAGTGGCAAATTCACTGCTGAAGCTCTCCGGCGCAACTGCCCCGTGTGCCAGACTGCCGACCACCGCGTCCATCTGCCAATCAGCAGCAGCGGACTGGAGATAGGCATTGTACAGGCTCAGGTCGCTGTCCAAACGGCCAGCAATGGACCCCTTAAGCGGGTTGAAGATGTCCTGGCCTTCCTGCGAACCCAGGAGCTTGAGCCATGCTACCGCCGCATCGTGGTTCTTGATGTCCTTCGGCAGACCGAACGAGTCCGACAGCATCATGAAGACGCCCCCGGTACCCGGTGAAGGTGCCCAACCGAAACCAACGCCCGGTTCCAACCCCAGGGTGGTGAACATATAGCCCGCTGCCCAGTCGCCCATCACGTTAAAGGCCGCATCACCGGCAATCACAGCATCGGTCGCCTGCTGCCAGGACAGAGTCGCGGCGTCCACGTCGATGTTCGAGCAGTCCAAAATCTGGCCGAACGTATCCCACATGGCAACCACATCGTCATCCAACCAGCTCTTCTCGCCAGCCCACAGGCCGTTCCAGCCATCAACCCCCAACTCGGCCAGCGCGACACTTTCCCACAAGTGGTTGACAGTCCAGTTTTCACCGACAACCAGCGGAGTTACGTCATTTGCCTGAAGGGTCGGGCAGATTTCCAGGAACTCAGCCCAGGAAGCCGGAACGCTAACGCCCCATGCTTCGAGATTCGCGGGAACGTACCACATCACGTTCGAGCGGTGAATGTTGACCGGAACCGACCAAATGCCACCCTCGTAGCTGAGCAGATCGATCAAGCCCTGCGGGAACTTGTCCATCCAGCCTTCTTCTTCAAACAAGAAGGTCAGGTCTTCCATGCGGTCCGCGATCACCCAGGTCCCGATCAATTCCTGACCGGCGTGTACCTGGAAGGAATCGGGCGGGTCGCCGCCGAGCATACGAGTCTTGAGCACCGCGCGCGCGTTGACGCCGGAGCCACCGGTCACGGTCGCATTGTTGACCGTCACATCGGGATACATCTCGTTGTACTTAACAATCAGGGCCTCAAGCGCGGGGCCTTCGTCGCCCGCCCACCAGGAGAAAATTTCCAGTTCGCCGGAAGGTGCGTCCTGCGCAAAGGTCGGAACGACCGCGAGCAGAGCCATCGTGAGAACAATCATAAATGAAACAAAACGCTTCGACATACTTTTTTTGCCTCCAAACACTATCTCTGAAAGGAACAGCTTGACGAGCGTAGGAAATCGAGAAATGGAGAACACTCTCGTTCCCAACACCCACTAGCAATTATAGTTCACAATCGCGCGTAAGACTAGCACAATCAGCACCCTAAAGAGAATCTGATAGGCTTCTAATACGGGTTGCTAGCCGCCGCCAGCAGAGTATAATGAATCAATAGTGGGTGTGAACAATGTGGAGAAACTACCTGGTATGGTCAGTCCGGGCGAACAACATTCAGTAAAACAAGAAATTGACCGCCTGGCAGGGGCTGTCGATGAACTTATGGAGGCCCTGCGCGCGCAGCGCGAAATCTTGCGCCAGCGGGGAATGGGGCTGCCACCGGGCACGCTGCCCGGCCTGAAAAGTATCCGGGCCGACCTGGATCAGATCAACACGCAGCTAGCCACCGATGCCGTCGAACTGGAACAGTTACGAGCGCTTGCCCACACCACCGAGTTAGTGAATTCTTCGCTCGACATCAACGAAGTGCTGCGCGAAGTGATGGACACCGTGATCCAGTTGGTGGGGGCCGAGCGCGGGTATATCGTGCTGCGCGATGAACACACCGGCCAGATGGAATTTCGGATCGCGCGCAACATCGACCGCCAGAGCATCAACCAGGGTGATTTTATCATCAGCCGGACGATTGTGGACGACGTGGCCCAAACCGGCGATCCCGTTCTGACGACCAATGCCCAGGCCGACGAGCGTTACAGCGCCCAGGAAAGCGTGGTGCTCCATGCGCTGCGCTCGATCCTGTGCGTGCCGCTGACCGTCAAGGGTCAGGTTACAGGAGTCGTATATTCCGACAACCGCATCAAAGACGGGCTGTTTGGCGAAAAGGAATTATCGCTGCTGGTCAATTTTGCGAATCAGGCCGCGATAGCTATCGAAAACGCGCGCCTGTTCGAGCGCGTCCA
>JAFGTJ010000280.1 GCA_016934195.1 Anaerolineae bacterium
TATGGCCCGCTGCTGCCGTGATCGTGGTAGTGTTGGCCTTCAACTTTCTGGGTGATGGCCTACGTGATGCGGCAGACCCGTACTAGAAAGAGAGACACAGCATGGCAGACCCTTTGCTTGAAGTATCCAATTTGAAAATTCATTTCTTTACCGACGAGGGCGTTGTCAAAGCCGTAGATGGTGTCGATCTGACCGTCGAGCGCGGCAAGACGCTGTGTTTGGTGGGGGAAAGCGGCTGCGGCAAGAGCGTCACCAGCCGCGCCTTTATCCAGATTATTCGCAAACCTGGCAAGATAGTATCCGGTGACATGTTGTTTCACCGTCAGGGTGGCAATGGCACCCAGGAAACCGTCAATCTGGCAAAACTTGATCCGAAAGGTCGCTCGATCCGCCAGATTCGGGGCAAAGAGATCGCAATGATCTTTCAGGAGCCAATGACATCGCTCAGCCTGATGCATACGGTCGGCTACCAGATTATGGAAATGGTGCGGTTGCATACCAATGCTACCAAACAGGAAGCCCATGATCGCGCTATTGAAATGCTTCAACGGGTCGGCATCCCCAAGCCGGAACGGTTGGTGGATGAATACCCGTTCCGGTTAAGCGGCGGGATGCGCCAGCGCGCTATGATCGCGATGGCCCTGGCGTGCAACCCCACCATGCTTATTGCCGACGAGCCTACTACCGCGCTGGACGTGACCACTCAGGCGCAAATCCTTGACCTGATGCGGGAGCTGCAAAGCGATTATGGTATGGCGCTGCTGTTTATCACGCATGATTTGGGCGTGGTGGCCGAAATCGCCGACGACGTGGCCGTGATGTACCTGGGCCGGATCATTGAACAGAGCGACGCCGATACCATCTTCAACAGCCCGAAACACCCTTACACGCAGGCGCTGCTGCGCTCGATCCCCAAGATCGCCATGCAGCGTGATGATCTGGTGCCGATCCGGGGCATGGTGCCGAGTCCGTTTCGGCGGCCTACCGGCTGCCAGTTTCATCCTCGCTGTTCGCAGCGTTTTGAACTCTGTGATCAGATCGACCCCACCAGCACCAACCTGACCGATAATCATTCAGTACGCTGCCTGCTCTACGAAGAACACGCCCAGGCAGCCCAATCCAACGCGGAGGCCGTAGCTCATGGCTGAACACTCCATTAAAGATGGCTCGAACGGCCACGACGAAACAGAGCGTTTTGAAAACACTGAGAACCTGGTTCAGGTGCGCGGCCTCAAGATGTACTTTCCGATCACCGAGGGGCTGTTTTCGCGCACGGTCGGCTATACCAAAGCCGTTGATGATGTCAGTTTTAACATCCGGGATGGGGAAACCCTGGGCCTGGTGGGTGAAAGCGGTTGTGGTAAAACAACCGTTGGCCGGTGTCTCGTGCGCGCCTATGTTCCCACAGCGGGCGAAATCATGTACCGCGAAACCACCGATCTTGCCAGACTGTCCGGTCGCCGGTTGTTTCCCTACCGGCGCGAAATTCGCATGATCTTCCAGGACCCCTATTCCTCGCTCAATCCGCGCATGACGGTATTTGAAAACATCGTCGAAGCGCTCAAAAATAGCGGCGGGGTATCGCGGTCCGAGATGGAAGATCGGGCTGGATATTTGCTCAAGCGGGTTGGGCTGCGGCCCGAATATATGGTGCGTTATCCGCACGCCTTCAGTGGTGGTGAGCGCCAGCGAGTTGTGATCGCCCGTTCGTTGGTCACCAATCCGCACCTGATCGTGGCGGACGAAGCGGTATCGGCATTAGATGTGTCGGTCCGCGCGCAGATTCTCAATCTGATGGAAGAACTGCAAGCCGATTTCCAGTTGACCTACCTGTTTATCTCGCACGACCTGAGCGTGATCCGGCACATTTGCAACCGCGTGATCGTGATGTACGTGGGTAAAATCGTAGAGATTGCCGAAGGGCTTGATATTTACACCAGTCCGAAGCATCCCTATACCGAAGCGCTGATGTCGGCGGTGCCGATTTCGAATCCGCGCCACCGCAAACGCAGCGAACGTATTTACTTGCAAGGGGAAGTGGCCGATCCCTCTAATCCACCAACCGGCTGCTATTTCCACCCACGCTGCCAGTATGCTAAAGAGCGCTGCGCAACGGAAACACCCGAATTGAAAGACCTCGGCAATGGACATTCTGCGGCCTGCCACTTCGCGGAGGAATTGGAGCTGCACGGCGCAGTGATGGCATGACCGGGTTTGTCCGGGGCGTGATGAGTATTCAGATCACCTGTGTAATTGTTTGCGCAACCAGTCTCCCAATTACTGAGACGGGGTTAGGTGTGCTATGCCAAAAACTGTTTTCCCCAGGGATTTTGCGTGGGGTGTTGCTACATCGTCGTACCAGATCGAGGGCGCAGCCACCGAGGATGGCAAGGGTGAATCCATCTGGGACCGGTTCGCGCATACGCCCGGCACTATCAAAGACGGCTCGACCGGCGATATCGCGTGCGATCACTATCACCGCTACCAGGACGATGTGCGGGTGATGCAGTCGTTAGGCGTCAATACTTACCGCTTTAGCATCGCCTGGCCGCGCATTGTGCCGGACGGTAAAGGGGCTGTCAGCCCGGCGGGGTTGGACTTCTACAGCCGGTTGGTGGATGCCTTGCTCGCGGCCAATATCACCCCTTTCATCACGCTCTACCACTGGGACCTGCCGCAAAAGCTGCAAGATGTGGGCGGCTGGAATAACCGCGAGACGGCGTATGCTTTCGCCGATTATGCGGAGATTATCGCCAACCATCTCGGCGACCGGGTTAAACACTGGATCACTCACAACGAACTGTGGTGTACCGTCTTCCTGGGCTACAGCATGGGGGTATTTGCCCCCGGTATTCGGGATTCTAAGATCGCGTTGCAAGCGGCCCATCACGTTTTGCTGTCACACGGGTTAGCGGTGCCCCGGCTGCGCGCAGCGGTGGGGCCGGGCGCGCAAATTGGCGTGGCTCCCAATATCGGCGTGTTCTACACACATTCCGCAAAGCTCGAAGACCAGCAGGCCGTCAGGCGCATAGATGGCAACATGAATCGCTGGTTCCTCGATCCGATGGCCGGGCGCGGTTATCCCCAGGATATGTGGGACTTTTACGGGGAGTATGTGCCGGATGTGCAAGCTGGTGATATGGACATCATCGCGGCTCCGCTTGACTTTTTGGGCGTGAACTACTACAACACGTCTCTGATCATGGATAACCCGGATGGTGATGATCTAAAAATAAAAGGTGTGCCGAATCCCGATCTCGCCCGCACCGCCGACCGCGAGATCGAGCCGCAGGGCTTATACCTGGCCCTGACGCGCCTCCATGAAGAGTATGACTTCCCGGCGTTCTACATCACCGAGAACGGCGCAGCCTATGACGACACCCTGTCACCAGATGGCCGCGTTCATGACGTGGACCGCACCGCATTCCTGGCGAGTCACTTTGCGCAGGCGGCCCGCGCGATGGAGGCCGGTGTCCCCCTGAAGGGATATTTTGTCTGGTCGCTGATGGACAATTTCGAGTGGTCCCAGGGCTATACGCTGCGGTACGGCATCGTGTATGTTGATTTCGAGACGCAGGAGCGCATCATCAAAGACAGCGGGTTATGGTATCGCCATTTCATCACCTATTCGCGGGCGGCGCTTCCCGAACCAATTACTAAGGACCAACAACTGCTCACTGAGTAGGGGGGAAACCCATGCGCATCCTGTTTATTGGCGGAACCGGCAATATCAGCACTTCGGTTAGCAAACTGGTGGTCGAACAAGGTTTTGACCTGTACCTGCTCAATCGCGGGCAAACGAAAGTCGATATCCCCGGCGCGCAGACGATCACCGCCGACATTCACCAACCGGATCAGGTCCGGCAGGCGCTTGGCGACCTGACATTTGATGTCGTCGTTAACTGGATCGCGTTTGTCCCCGGCGATGTTCAGCAAGACCTGGAGTTGTTCCGGGGCAAAACCGGCCAGTACGTGTTTATCAGTTCCGCCTCCGTTTACCAAAAGCCGCCCGTACACCCGGTCATCACCGAATCCACGCCGTTGTATAACCCACATTTGCAGTATTCCCGCGACAAAATCGCCTGCGAAGAGTTCCTGATGGGGGCGTACCGTTCCGAGCATTTCCCGATCACGATTGTCCGTCCTTCGTTGACCTATGCGAACCGGTTCCCAATTGCGTTGGGCGGCTGGGGCGGCTACACGCTGGCGGATCGTTTGCTGAAGGGCCAACCGATCATCGTACATGGTGACGGCTCGTCTATCTGGCCGGTGACTCATGCCGAGGATTTCGCTAAAGGCTTCGTAGGCTTACTGGGCCATCCCCAGGCCATCGGGCAGGCGTTTCACATCACGTCAGACGAACTGCTGACCTGGAATCAAATCTACGCCACCATCGCCAGCGCGCTCGGTGTCGAAGCCCGGATGGTCCACATCCCGTCGGATTTTATCGCAAAGGTGAAGCCGGATTGGGGCGCGGGTTTGTTGGGTGACAAAACCTGGAGCGTCATCTTTGATAACAGCAAAATCAGAACGCTGGTCCCCGGCTATCAGGCAACCATTCCGTTTCACGCAGGCGTTCGTAAGGTGTTGGCCTGGTTTGACGAGGACGCGGGCCGGAAACGCATCGACGACGATGTGAACCAGGGCATGGACGCGATCATCGCCGTCTATGAGGGCAAGTAACCAGTCAGGGTTTAAAGTAAGCGCACGCCAACAGCCACGTTTGAGGAGATTCACAAGATGACATTTACCATTCATCGCGGAACCAATATTTCGCACTGGTTGAGCCAGAGCCGGGTGCGCGGCGCAGCGCGTCAGTCCTATTTCCAGCAGTCCGATGTGCAGCTTCTCGCCGGAATCGGGCTGGATCACCTGCGCATCCCGATTGACGAGGAACAGATGTGGGACACAGCGGGCAATCCCGAAGCGGACGCTTTCGTACTGCTGAACAACGCCCTTGATTGGTGCGCCGAGGCCGGACTCAAAGCCATCGTGGATTTGCACATTCTGCGGTCGCACTATTTTCTAGACGATAACCCGCCGCTGTACACCGATCCCGCCGAAGCCGAACGCTTTGCGAATCTGTGGCGCTCACTGTCGGATCACCTGAAGGACCGCCCGGTCGAGATGGTCGCCTACGAACTGCTCAATGAGGCGGTAGCCAACGATCCGGCGGACTGGAACCGGGTGGCGCGGGTGGCGTTTGATGCGGTCCGCGAGCGCGAACCGGAACGGACCATCGTGTTAGGGTCGAATCACTTCTGTTTTACCGAGACATTCGACCAGTTGGACGTGCCGGACGACGATCACCTGATCCTGACCTTCCATTTTTACGAGCCGATGCTGGTCACGCACTACCGCGCGCTGTGGTGTCCGGGCTTGTGGCCCAGCTATACCGGCCCGATTCATTATCCCGGCGATCAGGTCCGGGTAGAGCGCCTGGGCCATCTCGACGCGGAACTGCTTGAAGACCTCAAACGGGAAAACATGCCGTTTGATCGCGGCGTGATCCGCGCCAAGTACCAAAAGCCGCTGGCCGTGCGCGAACGTACCGGCTGCCCGCTGTACTGCGGCGAGTTTGGCGCGTATCACGCCGCTCCGCAGCCGCTCCGCGAGGCATGGTTCCGCGATATGGTGGCCGTGTTTGATGAATACAACATCGCGTGGGCCAACTGGGATTACAAGGGCAACTTTGGCCTGTATACGCATGATTTGCAGCCCGATCAAGGCGTGATCGATATCCTGTTCCCGGCTGCCAAGACGTAATTTTATCTACCTCCGCGCCAATGCCCCGTGAATTTACACGTTCACGGGGCGCTAAAATCCCCTCGTTAATGTTAAAAACTTGACATCGAACATGGGTTCGGACTATAATTTCTTTAACATACGAACTGTTGTGCGATTTGCACGGAGCAACCAAACCATATGGATCAGCCCAAACTTTCAACCCGACAGAAAAACATTCTTGATTTCATCCAACGCTTCCTCGCGGACAACGGCTACCCGCCCACCATCCGCGAAATTGGCGAAGCGGTTGACATCGCCTCAACGTCGGTAGTCAACTACAACCTGAATAAGCTGGTCGAGTACGACCTGCTGGAACGCGCGCCCGAAGTTTCGCGCGGGCTGCGGTTGGTGAACAACCAGCCCACGATGCCGGTTAGCGTGTCCGATCCCGCGTTTGGGTTGCAGGTGCCGCTGGTGGGCAAGATCGCGGCCAGTATGCCGCTGCCGGTAGCGGGCGAGGATTTTGGCTACTACTACGACGCCGACGACATGATCGAAGTGCCGCAGCACATGATCGGTTCGGCGGACAGCCAGGACCTGTTCGCGCTGCGCGTGACCGGCGATTCGATGATTGACGCGATGGTGGCCGAAGGCGATATCGTGATCCTGAAGCGCCAGGAAATCGCCAATAACGGCGATATGGTAGCCGTCTGGCTGACCGAGCGCGGCGAAACGACGCTCAAGCATTATTTCCACGAAGGGGGGCGCGTCCGGTTGCAGCCCGCCAACCCGACGATGGAACCGATTTACGTTGACGCTGATAAGGTCAACGTGCAGGGGCGTGTATTGGCCGTGATGCGCACTTTGCACTAAATCGCGGTAGGGACTTTTTTTTACCGCCTTGCTTCACAACTTCCGACTCTTGTACGCCTGCCGATTCGCTGCTCCGTGCCGGTGCGTGTACACGAGTCGTTGTTGTGTCTGCGGCCAAAACACATTATGATTGCGAAGGGTCCTTTTTGAGACAAGGAGCAGTAGCGATGGAACTCGATCAACTCGTAATCTGGCTGATCATCGGCGCGTTGGCGGGATCGTTGGCGGGCTGGTTGGTGCGGGGCGACCGCCGGGGCTTTGGCGCTTTGGGAAATATCGTGATCGGCCTGATCGGGGCCGTGATCGGCGGGTTTGTCTTCGATGCGCTGGACATTAATCTGGGCCTGGGCGAAATCAGAATCACGGCGGAAGATTTGGTCGCCGCTTTCGTCGGGTCGCTGATTCTGTTGCAGGTATTGGCGTTCCTGAGAAAACGTTAACTGTACCGGGCCAGTACACCGGGCGTCATGCGGCGAGTGTGCTACATTCTGAGGGTAGAGACAGGCACTACCAGGAGAGAGACACATGCCAGCAGTAGGCGAAACAGCGCCCGATTTTGAACTCAAAAACCAGCGCGGCGAAACGGTCAAATTGAGCGACTATCGCGGCACAAAAGTCGTATTGTTCGCGTATCCCAAAGCCGGGACCAGCGGCTGCACTACCCAGGCGTGCGGGCTGCGCGACGAATTCCCTCGTATCGAAAGCGCCAACGCGACCGTGTTGGGCCTCAGCCCGGACGAACCGGACGCGCTGCTGAAGTGGCAGCAAGACGAAAATTTGCCCTATGATCTGCTGTCCGATCCCGATCACGAGATTCTGGAGGCGTGGGGCGCGTGGGGCGAAAAATCCATGTACGGGAAAAAATACATGGGCGTGATCCGTTCTCACTGGATCATTGACGAAAACGGCGTCGTGGTCGATGCCCAGATCAAGGTCAGCCCGACCGAAAGTGTCGAACGGGCGACTAAATTCCTGGCCGGGTAAGCCGGGAAGAGCCAGCACAGCAAAGGAGCACCGCGCGGTGCTCCTTTTGGGGTTTTATGTGCCGTACACCTGCGGATTGGCGCAGTAAGGCAGCCGCTCGCCTTTCAGCCCGGCGATCAGGTTTTCGGCAGACATGACCGCCATCCGGGTCCGGGTGGCAATACTCGAACTGGCAATATGTGGCACGATCAGGCAGTTGTCCAGCGTCAGCAGCGGATCATCGGGCGGGATCGGTTCCGGCTCGGTCACGTCCAGCGCGGCATACGCGATTTCGCCGTTCGCCAGCGCCGCGTACAACGCCTTCGGATCGACCACCGGGCCGCGCGCCGTGTTCACCAGCACGCATGACGGTTTCATCTGCTTCAGCGCGGTGGCGTTGATCAGGTGGTGGGTATTGGGCGTCAGCGGCGTGTGCAGGCTGATGAAATCCGACTCGGCGTAGAGTTCTTCCAGCGAAGACCGCTCGGCGCTGATTCCGGCGGGTAATTGCACGTCAAATTCATCATAATAGATCACGCGCATGTCGAACCCCCGCGCGCGGCGGGCCACCGCCTGCCCGATCCGGCCCATGCCCACGATGCCCAACGTCGCGCCGTGAACATCCTGTCCCATGAGCAGCGTCGGTCCCCAGGTGCGCCATTGGCCCGCGTGAACAAGCCGTTCGCCTTCCCCGGTACGCCGCGCCGCCGCCATCAGCAGCGCGAACGCAAAATCGGCGGTGGTGTCGGTCAAGACGCCGGGGGTATGCCCGACCGGAATACCGGCAGCGGTCGCTGCCGTCACGTCGATATTGTCAAAACCGACCGCCATCTGGCTGACAACGCGCAGATTGGGGGATGCCTGGATCAAGGCCGCGTCGATCCGGTCCGACAGCAGGCACAGCAGCCCGTCCGTGCGGGCCGCTTCGCTGCGCAGCACGTCATAGGGCGGCGGCAGTTCGTCTTCCCAAAGTATGACCTCGCAGACCTCGCGGACCATTTCCAGCCCTTTAGCCGGAATGACGCGGGTTACAAAGACAGTTGGTTTTATCAAAATACGCTGTATCCTTCCCTCACGCCTGTTTCAGACGCACTGCGCACACCTTGTACTCCGGGATTTTTGCCACCGGGTCGAGCGCGAAATCCTGAGTCAGCATATTGGCCGGAGATTCGCGCCAGTGAAAGGCCAGGAAGATCGTCCCCGGCGGCACCCGGTCGCTGATGCGGACCTCGGCGCGGACGCTTCCCCGGCGGCTCTCGATCACGACTCCGCCGCTGCCCTGCAAACCGTCCGCGTCTGCCGGATTGATCTCCACAAAACCGCCCGGTTCGCGCCACGCTAACGGTTCGCTGCGGCGCGTCATGGTTCCGGTGTGATAATGGTACAATACCCGCCCGGTTGACAGGATCAGCGGGTACTCATCGTCCGGCTGTTCGGCGGGATCGTGGGCCTGCACCGGGTTGAATTTGCCCAACCCGCGCGAAAACTTCCCGACGTGCAGATACTGTGTCCCGGCATGGTCCGGCGTGGGGCACGGCCAGGATATCCCGGCTCCGGCCAGCCGTTGGTAGCTCATGCCGCCGTAGATCGGCGTGACTGCTGCGATCTCCTTGAAAATGGCTTCCGCCGACGGGAATACCCAGTAACCCGGCTCCCGCGCGATGCCCAGGTAGTGATCGAACCGGGCCGCGATCTCGCCCGTGATCTGCCAGTCGGGACGCGCTTCGCCCGGCGCGGCGATCACCGGCTTGAGCAGTTGCACGCGCCGCTCGGTATTGGTAAACGAGCCGTCTTTCTCCAGCGATGCCGCAGCGGGCAAAATAATGTGTGCCAGAAACGCCGTTTCACTGGGGAAAATGTCCTGTACCACCAGCAGATCGAGCGACCGCAGCGCGTGCTCGACGTGGCTGGTATTGGGATCGGACATCATCGGGTTTTCGCCCATGACATACACCGCCCGCACCTTGCCCTCTGACGCGGCGTGCATCGCCTCCACGATGGTCAGGCCGACCTCACCCGGCAGGCTCGGCACATTCCATGCCTGGGCCAACGTGGTCCGCTTGGCTTCGTCGGTGACGGCCTGATAGCCGGGGAAAACGTTCACCAGACAGCCCAGGTCGCACGCACCCTGCACGTTGGACTGCCCGCGCAGCGGATTGACCCCGGTGGACGGTTTGCCGACATGCCCGCCCAGCATGGCGAGATTCGCCAGAGTCATAACCAGATCAGTGCCATTGCTGCGCTGCGTGATGCCCATCGCGTACAGGATCGCGCTGTGGCCGCGTTTATCGTCGTAGATCGATGTGCCGCTGGCCCGCTCGCCAAGCGCGTAAATGCGCGCCGCCGCTTCGATCTGTTCAACCGGCACGCCGGAGATCAGCGCAGCGCGTTCGGGCGGATATTCCTCTACAACGGCCTTAAATTTGTCAAATCCTTCCGTCCGTTCGGCGATGAAAGTATCGTTGACCCATCCCTCGCGGATGATGGTGTGCATAATCGCCAGGAACACGTAAATATCCGTGCCCGGTTTGATCTGCAAAAACAGGGTCGCATGATCGACCAGCGGGATTCGCCGGGGATCAACGATGATGAGGTTCGCGCCGCGCTTGACGGCCCGAATCACCTCGTAGCTGATCACCGGATGGGATACGGCGGTATTGGAGCCGGTGATAAAGAGACAGTCCGCGTCACGAATCTCGCGGATCGAGTTGGTCATCGCGCCACTACCGAAGGCCTTCACGAGGCCTGCAACAGTGGAGCTGTGTCAAAGACGGGCGCAGTGATCGACGTTGTTCGTGCCGATCCCCGCGCGCATGAATTTCTGGAACAGGTAATTTTCTTCGTTGGTGCAGCGGGCCGATGACAATCCCATCACCGAATCAGGGCCATATTCCTTCACCGTGTCGGCCAACCGCTCCCCGATCAGGTTCAGCGCCGTGTCCCAATCAACCGGGACGAAACTGTCTTCGATGCGGGGTTTTTCGTCGGCCAGCGGGGAAGAGTCCGGCAGGGTCCAGGGATCATCCGTCAGACCGAGATCGTAGGCCACGTCCCGCCGGATCATGGGCCGGGTGAGCCGTTGGGGGCTGGTGGCGAAATCCCACCCGTAGCGCCCTTTGGAACACAGAAACTCGCCGTTGACCGGGGCATCGGGCCGCGCCTGGGCATACACGATCTTGCCATTACGCCGTGCGTACTCGATCTCGCAGCCGACGCCGCAGTAGCCGCAAATGGTCTTAACCCGGTCCAGGTCCCATTCGCGGCCCTGTCCCCTGCGGGATACCGGCATCAAGGCGGCAGTGGGGCAGACCTGCACGCAGCTTCCGCAGAATACGCAGGACGAGTCGATCATCGGGCCATCAAACGGCGTGGCGACGTGACTCTCGAACCCGCGCCCCACGATCTCAATCGCGTTCGCGCCTACGATCTCGCTGCATACCCGCACACACCGCCCGCACAGGATGCAGTACTGGTGATCGCGCAGGAAAAACGGGTTGTCATCCTGGTACAGCGTGCGCGATACTTCAAAGTCATGGCTGGTTTCGGAAATGCCGTATTCGTAAGCGTATTTTTGCAGCAAACACGCCCCGGCTTTGTCGCAGGTCACGCAGTCCAGCGGGTGATCGGATATAAACAGGTCGATGATCTCGCGCCGCATGGCGCTAAGCTGCTCGCTTTGGGTGCGGATCACCATATCGTCGGCGCAGGCCAAACCGCAACCGGGCACCGGGAAGGGCCGCCCCTCGATTTCCACCAGGCACAGGCGGCAGCCGCCCGATACACTCAGGTCGGGGTGATAGCACAGGTGCGGGATATCAATGCCGTTGGCGCGGGCCGCTTCCATCACGGTCGCGCCGTCCTGGACCTGGATTGCCCGCCCGTCAATCGTCAGTTGAATCATAATTATTGTCGTCCTTGTTGGGGAGTCATAATCGTAACCGCCTTTTATATCCGGCTTAGATCAAGAACAATTTATCGAAATTCCCATTTTATTATAACCTGAATTCCAACCCGGCACGGAGCGCGCCTGTCATTAAACACGCATTATAACCATCATGTACCGCATTCACTGCCGCGCAACGACCGGGTATACGTCAATCCACTGGCGCTGAGAAATTTTCATTCGGTGGCTCGCCCTCTGATCACGCGGCGGGGCGTGGTATAATGCGGGGCTGGTGTTAGTTTACCCTTTTTGGTGAAGGTCCAATGGCTGTTCTGAGCGCGAACAATGTCGCCAAATCGTTTGGCGCTGACGACATTTTTGAGGGCGTCTCGGTCGATATTCCGCATGGCGCAAAGATCGCGTTGGTGGGCACCAACGGCATCGGCAAAACGACGCTGCTGGAAGTGCTGATCAAAAAAGAGGAACCGTCGGCGGGCACCGTCAGCCATATGAAGGGGCTGACCGTCGGCTATCTGCCGCAGCGCCCGCAGTTGGTCGCGGATCGTTCACTGTGGACCGAGATGCTGACCGCCTTTGACGACATCCGCAAGCGGGAACGGCAGTTGGCAAAACTGACCGATGCCATGAGCGACACTTCCCGCGACGACCTGGACGACGTAATCGAGCGCTATGGTCGTATGGAGCAGCAGTTCGAGTTGGATGGCGGCTATACCTACGAAATGCGCATCCGGCAGGTGCTGCACGGATTGGGCTTCAAACCGGACGAATACCAGATGCCGCTGAGTCACCTGTCCGGTGGGCAGCAAACGCGCGCGCTGCTGGCCCGACTGCTGCTCGAATCGCCCGATCTGCTGGTATTGGACGAGCCAACCAACCACCTTGATATCAACGCCGTCGAATGGCTGGAAAGCTTCCTGAAAACGTGGCCGGGGGCGCTGCTGGTGGTCAGTCACGACCGTTATTTCATGGACAACGTGATCACCGTCATCTGGGAAATGGATTGGGGCCGGGTGGACGTGTATCGGGGCAACTACAGCCATTATATCCAACAGCGCGAAGACCGGCACGCCCGGTTACAGAAAGAATACGAAGCGCAGCAGGAATTCATCGCCAAAGAAGAGGACTATATCCGCCGCAATATCTCCGGGCAGAACACGTCCCAGGCCAAAGGCCGGTTGCGCCGTCTGGAACGCCTGAAACGGGATCGCCTGATCGCCCGCCCGCGCAGCCAGCATAATATCCGGCTGGACCTGAACGCTGATCTGCGCAGTGGCGAGAAGGTGCTGATGACCTACGATCTGGTGGCCGGTTACGAGCGTGACAAGCCGCTGGTCCGGGTGCCCGATATCACGCTCTACCGCACCGAGATCGCGGCCATGATCGGGCCGAACGGCGTCGGCAAAACGACCCTTCTCAGGACCCTGCTCAACGAACTGGCCCCGCTCAGTGGGAGTTCGCGGCTGGGGGCGGCGGTCCAACCCGGCTATTTTGCGCAGGCTCACGAACGTCTGAACCAGACCAACGGAGTGTTGGACGAACTGCTGACCGTGCGCAACCTGCCGATCAGCGAGGCGCGCAACTATCTCGCGGCGTTCCTGTTCACCGGGGATGACGTGTTCCGCCCGGTGAGCACGCTCAGCGGCGGCGAGCGCGGACGGCTGGCACTGGCAAAACTGGCGCTGAATGGGGACAACTTTCTGCTGCTGGACGAACCGACCAACCATCTCGATATTCCCAGCCAGGAGATTTTGCAGGCGGTGCTGGCGGGCTTCAACGGCACGATCCTGCTGGTCAGCCATGACCGCTACCTGATCGACGCGCTGGCAACCCAGATTTGGGACGTGCAGCCCGGTAAAATGACGGTGTTCGAGGGCACCTACCGCGAATATCTTCAGGCGCGTGAGGTAGCGCGTCAGACCGGGCGCGAAATCGAGAATATGCCGTCTCAGCCGCCCCAATCGCGGGACGGTAAGGCTGTGTCTGGCGCGCAGCGTTCCAACGGCAAGCCGCGCCTGTCCGAATTCGAGCGCACGCGCCGTCTGGCTGCCATCGAACAGCAGATCAACGACCTGGAAATCCGGCTGGTGAATCTTTCCGGCGAATTGGGCGAAGCCAGCAGCGCGGGGGCAGTGGACCGTGTGCGCGACCTGGGCGAGCAGTACGCCGCCACCGAAACTGAACTCAATATCGCGCTGGAAACCTGGGAATCGCTGCTGGAACAGCAGTAGGGGCAGGAACACATGGGCGAAGACGCATTAGTCAGTCTGGCAAGTATTGTCGTCCTCGGCATTGGGGCGCAGTGGTTCGCGTGGCGCGTGGGCCTGCCGTCAATTTTGCTGCTGCTGCTGGCCGGATTTATGGCAGGGCCGGTAACAGGACTGGTTGATCCCGATCACCTATTGGGTGACACGTTATTCCCGGTGGTATCGGTGTCGGTGGGCGTGATCCTGTTTGAGGGCGGGCTGACGCTGCGCCTCAACGAAATCGAGGGCGTGCGGCGTGTGATTTTCCGCCTGATCAGCGTCGGGATGTTGGTCACATGGGCAGTCGGTGCGCTCGGCGCGTATTTTGTCGTTGGCCTGAACTTTGAATTGTCGATGCTGATTGGCGCGATTTTCACCGTGTCCGGCCCGACCGTCGTAGTGCCGCTGCTGCACCACGTCCGCCCCGGCGGGCAGACTGGCTCGATCCTGAAGTGGGAAGGCATCCTGATCGACCCGGTGGGCGCAACGCTGGCGGTGCTGGTGTTTGAGATCATCCTGGCCGAGCAGGTGGAGGGAGCCGCCGCTGCCAGCCTGATCACCGGGCTGGTGAAAACCGTCCTGTTTGGCAGCATGTTTGGTATCCTGGGCGCATACATTCTGATCCAGGTGCTCAAGCGTTACTGGGTGCCGGAACACCTGCAAAATCCGGTCACGGTGATGCTGATCGTCGGAGCGTTCGCGCTGTCCAATGAACTCCAGACCGAGTCGGGCCTGCTGGCAACCACATTGATGGGCGTCATCCTGGCGAACCAGCGGCAAGTGTCCGTCAGGCATATCAGCCAGTTCAAAGAAGATTTGGGCGTGCTGCTGCTGTCCAGCTTATTTGTGGTGCTGGCCGCGCGTCTGGACCTGGACGCGCTTTCGAACCTGGGCGTGCGGGCGCTGGTGTTCCTGGGTGTGTTGATCTTCGTGGCCCGCCCGCTGGCCGTTTATGTTTCGACGGTTGGCTCCAAACTGGGCCGTAATGAGCGGGTGTTCCTGGCGTGGCTGGCTCCACGCGGGATCGTAGCGGTATCTGTCGCGTCCCTGTTTGCGCTGGAACTGGAAGAAGCCGGATATCACGGGGCGGAAAAACTGGTCCCGCTGACGTTCCTGGTCGTGGTCGGAACGGTCGCCACCTACGGCCTGACGGCGCGAAATGTGGCCGGTCGCCTGGGGTTGGCCCAACCGCCCGCCGAGGGAGTGCTGATCGTCGGGGCGCAGAGTTGGGCGCAGGCCATCGCCGGGGCGTTACAGGAAGCCGGTCACGATGTCCTGCTGATGGATAACAACTGGAACAATATCAGCGCGGCCCAACAGGCCGGACTGCTCGCCGTCCACACGAATGCATTGGCCGAAGAAGCGCTCGACGAACCGGACCTCAACCGCATGGGGCACTTGCTGGCATTAACCGCCAATGACGAGATTAACTCGCTGGTGGCGCTGCGGTTTAGCGAGGTTTTCGCGCGTTCGCGCATTTACCAACTGCCCGCGCACTGCGCCGACGGTACCCGCCGGGATGAGGTAGTGGACCGTCGGCTGTGCGGGCGCTGCCTGTTCAGCCCGGAAGCGACCTTCGATACCCTAGGGAAACGTTTCGCGGCGGGGGGCACGGTGAAAACGATCCTGCTTACGGCAGAATTTGACTATGCCGCGTTTCGCCAACAGCACGGCGACTCGGCGCTGCCGCTGTTCGTGATCCACGAGGCAGGCAGCCTGACCGTTTTTACCGTCGATAACCACGTCACGCCGCGCGTGGGACAGACGGTGATCGCGCTGTTCGATCCGCGCTAAAACGAAAAAATTTGCCGCAGAGCTGCCCATGCCGCCGCTAGAGCGTGTTATGCACTCTGTCCCCTGTATAGTCGCCTCAAACCCTCATCCCCCGGCCCCTTCTCCCTCAGGGCGAAGGGGAGAA
>JAFGTJ010000281.1 GCA_016934195.1 Anaerolineae bacterium
ATCGCGGAAGCCCGCGTAACCCGCCGGGAGTGTGGCGGCAGTCAGGCCGTTTTCGGTCTCACGCAGCCGGTCGCCGCGCAGCGTATCGACTTCGGCCAACGCCGCTTCGCTGGCCCGCCGCGCGCGCAGCAGATCGCGGACCAGCGCCCGCCGCGCGTTCACTACCGCGCCGGATTCGCTCCACATGGCGGCAACCTGCTGGTATGCCGGGGAACGCAAAAAATCCGTGTTCCCCGCCGCGACCCACTGGTTGCCGTCCAGCAGCAGCCAGGGATCGCCCGCCTGCCAGCCAAATTTGAGCGCGCGCCGCTGGCTGCCATCCCGCAGTGTCACCACCACGTTAGTCAGCGGAAACGCGCTGGTCGGGACCTGGGACGCACCGGGCGCGGCGGGCGGCAGCACGTCCGGCACATCCGGCACATCCGGCAGCGTTTCCGGCGCTGCGGGAGTTACGGGCGCTTCCGGCAGCGTTTCCGGTGGTGGTTGGGATGGCGGCGGCTCAGGCGTCTCTCTTCAAGTAGACGGTGGCTCGGAGGGATTCGACCCGCCCATGTCGCGGAACTGTTCCGGCACGCCGATCTGCTGCATCTGGGTGCTGAGTTCGTTCAGGATGGCTTGTTGGGCCAGCAGCCGGACCTGTTCGGGATCAAACAATGCGCCGGTTTCGCCGCTGCCGCCGCCTACCCGTGACAGCGCGCCTTTGCCCTTGATCAGCACGCCGATCACCTGATGCACGTAGTCGCTGCCCAGGCCCATCAGCGCCCCGGCCATGATCACGTCCAGCACGCCGAAGGGGTCCTCGAACCAGTTCGTCACGTCCACGCCCAACGGTTTAAACAGGCGCATATCGGCCACAAACGCCAGCAGAATACCGAAACCCATGCTCAGCCACGCGATCATCATCTTTTTGCGCGCGATGTAGTCCGGCGAATCGAGCAGCTTTTCGACCACGCCCTGCGCGTTTTCGAGCGTCTGTTTGGCCTGCACCAGTTTGTCTTCCAGCATTGCCAGCGGCCAATCCTCCGGGTTTGCGCTGGCCGGGTTGCCCGCGAACGAGATTGGCGAGTCGGTTTTGTGAGCCAGCATCGCGTTGGTCAGGTTATTGATACTTTCCCACGCCTGCTTAAAATCGACCTGGATCAGCCCGGTCAGCCAGCGCGCGAAACGGTTGGCGTAGCTGCCCGCATCCAGCACGGTTTTTTCCAGCCAGGTGAACAGAATCTCAATCGAGCGTTCGATCAGCGCCGCGCCGACCAACAGCGGCATCAGGCGCACCGCCACGTCGTCCAGGTTTTGCGGATCGGTGGTGAGCGCGGTCCCACCCGTTGTCGAGTCGGTATCGCCGCCGCCCTGCGCGAAGACCGGTCCAACCGCCAGCAGCACCAGCACCAGCCAGCCCGTGATCAACAGAATACGTAGTGTGGTTCGGGTGTTCATGATCTAACCCTCTTTGAATAATGTAAAGGTGTTTGGGGGTAAGTATATGCGGGTTGGGGTTCTGCGGGAAATGGCGCAATCCGGCGCAACCCGGCGCGGCAGGGCGCGTACTAGTAGGGTAGTGAACGCATACGGTCGGAGACATCCGGGGCGTTCACGTTTCAACCCTACCTCTGGGCGGACACCGCACCCTACCGGCGTCCGCCCGCTTTTGCCAATCCATCTTTGCCAATCCACCCCGGACGACATGCGGAGCAACTGCGAGCAGCGCTCCGCATTTTTGATCGGCTCTGCGCGTGCGATTTATTGATATAGGCTGAAAGATTAACTATTTTTTAACGACGGTTTAATTCTCTGTCTATAAAATATAGATCAGTCGGATATCTAGACAATACGAATCGACGTGTACAGGTACAAAGTAGGTACGAGGAGCTAACGTAATGATCCCCCTGACCATCATTGACAATCAGTATGCGACCCTGAGGTACTATCCCGACATGGAAATGATCCACCACTCGTTTCACCGGGATGTTTCTGACGACGAATTTTACACCGTAGTGGATGCCGGTGTGACCTTCCTGGTCGAGCACGGCGTAAACAAGTGGCTGTCGGATAATCGCTATCACAGCGCGTTGGATCAAACGGAAGCCGAATACCCGATAACCGAATGGGTTTTGCACGCGCGGCAAACCGGGGGAAAATTTTGGGCGCTGGTGGTTCCTCCCAGTGCGATAGGACGTATGAGCCAGATCGAATTCACCAGTGTCTATGCCCGTCAGGGACTCCGGGCCAAAGTCTTCATTGATCCTAATGCTGCGATGGAATGGCTCCTGATCCAGTAAGTATCTATCCGTAAATTCGCCTGGGTAGGGGCGCTGCTTGCCGCGCCCAGGAATTTACGGGTAGGTTGTAAGGGGAAATCCGTAGGGACGCCGCGAGCAGCGTCTCGGCCAGAACAGGTTACAATACAAAACAAAGTGCGGAGCAGTCGAGCATGGCCGGTCCGCATTTTTTGCGTATGGCCCCGGTCCGGTAGGGGGATCGGGCGACCTACACAGGCGCGGCGGCGCGACATAATAGATAATGAGGGCGCATATAGTGGATTATGATGGAGGAGCTGTTGTATGAAGGTCCTGGCGCGTAATGCCTTATTGATGATCCTGTTGGTCGTGTCGCTGGTCCCGGCGGTGATGGCCGGGGCGCAGGGCGACGGGGACGACTCCGCGCTGATGATGCCCTATGCCGCGTTCTACTATCTGCCGGTATCCGGCGGCAGCATGGCCGACCAGGGCGACGGCGCTTACAGACTGACGCTGGCCGGAGTCCCGGAAATCGTTCTAGCCTTTGCAAGCGGCGAGATTGGCATGAATCGCGTCGCCACCCACAGCTTTATTTCGGCCTGGGTCGGATCGGCGGAATTGACCGCTGCGGCGGAACTGCAAGCCAGCGAAGTCGTGATCCAGATGACGTTGAGCGCGCCGATCTATTCACCAGAAGCGGGCACGCTGGCGTTTACGGCCCGCGATATCACGTTTGACGCGCCGCCGCACATTGAGGAACCCAAAGACGGCTGGCCGGTTCCCGCCGAATTCGGTGGGGCCGATCTGGTGATCGGGGCAACGTTGGACTTCCAGGTCGCGCGGGCGGAATCGATCAGCACGATGGCGGCCAGCATCCGGGATGACAATCCGTGCCGGACTATCTACCAGCCCATGATCGATGATGCCATCCTCCAATTAGAGAATTCGCGGGAGCAGTTACAGGCGGATTATGCCGCGTGCCAGGGTGGAGATACGAACGCCTGCGCCACAGCCACACAGGATATGCTCAGGTTTCAGGAGATCGCTATACGCCTGAACAGCCTGACCGAAATGCTCAGCAACTGTCTACAGGGCGGAACCTCGCCCGGTGGCGGCGTCGGGCGTTAATCGCGGCGCACCTCGGCGTATTCCCAGACCAGCGCGCCGCCTGTTTCGCCTGTTTCGC
>JAFGTJ010000031.1 GCA_016934195.1 Anaerolineae bacterium
CGCGCCATCCAGCGCGGCCCGCATCTCCGCCGCCGTCCAGGTGAAGAATTTTCCCTCCACGCCCTCGGAATCGGCGTCCTGGGTGCTGTAGAATCCGCCGTCCGGCGCGGTCATTTCGCGCAGCACGGTGTCGAGTGTATCTTCCGCGATCTCGCGCAGGAAGTCGTCGCCGCTGATCTGCCAGGCGTGCAGATACACCCGCGCCAACTGCGCGTTATCGTACAACATTTTCTCGAAGTGCGGGACCAGCCATTTTTCGTCCACGCTGTAGCGGTGAAATCCGCCGCCCAACTGGTCATAGATGCCGCCCCGCGCCATTTTGCGCAGCGTGAAAGTCACGACTTCCAGCGCGGATTCGTGGCCGGTCGCAGCGTGATAACGCAGCAGGTATTCCAGGTTAACGGCATTGGGAAATTTGGGCTGGCCGCGTGTCAGGCCGCCGTGTTCGGGATCGGTGCGGCGCAGCAAATTCTGGGCGGCGGCGTCCAGCAAATCCGGCGTAAAGCGCTCGCGCTCGGTGGTCACGCCGACCAGCATTTCCTGCCGCAGATTCGCCGCGAGGGTTTCGGCGGTGCGCCGGACCTCTTTCCGCTTGTTTTTGTAGGTATCGACCACCGCTTCCAAAACCTGGCGGAAACTCGGCATCCCGTAGCGCGGTTCCGGCGGGAAATAGGTCCCGGCGTGGAACGGTTGGCCCTCCGGCGTCAGGAATACCGTCATCGGCCAGCCGCCGTTGCCCCGGTTGATCAACTGCGTGGCGCGCATGTAGATGTCGTCCACGTCGGGGCGTTCTTCGCGGTCCACCTTGATATTGATGAACTGCTGGTTCATGTAGGCGGCGGTGTCGATGTCCTCAAAACTCTCGTGGGCCATGACGTGGCACCAGTGGCACGCGCTGTAACCGATACTGAGCAGCACCGGCTTATTCTGTTCGCGCGCCGCCTCGAACGCTTCGTCGCCCCAGGGATACCACTCGACCGGGTTGTCGGCGTGCTGGAGCAAATAGGGGCTGGTTTCGTGCTGCAAACGGTTGGGCATGGTGAGTGTGTCCTTGTGCTGGTAGGTGGCGAGTTAGCCCCTCCCCATAAACGATATCGTTGGTGAACCTGGCACCGCCGGGTTTGGGTAGGGGCGCTGCCTGCCGCGCCCCCGGCAAAAAACAGGGCGCAGCAAGCAGCGCCCCTACGCGCCCAATTCTCCAACGGTATCGCGTGCGGGGAAAGGGCTAATCAGGTGAACTACCCGGCTAACGTCGCCTGGAGCGTGATCGTCGCGCCCGGCATGAGAAGCTGCGAGATCGGGCAGCCGTTTTTCGCACCCTCGGCGATCTCCTGGAATTTGGCCGCGTCGATGCCGGGCACAACGGCTTCGGTAACGAGATCGATCTGCGTGACCCTGAACCCGCTCTCGCCTTTGGTCAGGTGAACCGACGCGGTGGTCTGGACACGGATGGGCGCAAACCCGGCGCGATCCAGTTCCGCGCTGAACGCCATCGAAAAACAGCCCGCGTGCGCCGCGCCGATCAGTTCTTCGGGATTGGTCCCCTCGCCGGATTCAAAGCGCGAGGCGAACGTATACGGGCCGCTGAACGTCCCGAACTTCATGGTGCCGTTCCCTTCGCGCAGATTGCCTTCCCAAACGGCTTCCGCCTGTCGTACTGCCATGATGGTTGTCTCCTTGTGCCTGCTACAGTATCCTTGATGGTATCAGGGGAATCCATAACGCTGTTTCCCTTTCCGATTGTAGCAAAAACCGGGGCATTGTGTGCTGCGAGGAGATATAACTGATGAAGACGCGAGGCGGTCGTGACTTAAATGATCTGCCGTTTGTACAGGCGCTTAACAAGCAGAGCTGGATTCCGGCGGTGTTGGCGCTGCTGGCCGGACGGAGCATGATGGGACGCGGCATGGTGGGCCGGGGCATAAGCGGGCGCGGTTGTGGGCGCTTTATTTGCATCACGCCGATCCCGTTCCTGTTTGCCGCGTTCCTGTGCTGCGGGCTGTTTGGCATGATGCAGGTCGGCAGAGGCGGGGGAGGATTCACGCTGCCGGTGATAACGCTGTGCTGTATGGGGCTATGCGGAGTCCCGGTGGTCCTGGCGGTGATCGCCGTCGTGCTGCTCTACCAAAACGTGCTGGACGATGACGACGACGAGAAGAAAAAAGGGAAGCCCAAGAACACAATTGAGGGTAGTTTTGTGGGTGATTATGCCGACGATACGACAGACGATGAAGCAGGCGATAACGGCGAAATTGGCAGCATCACCGATCTGCTGCCCTGATCGGCGGCGCGGGGCGACGATCTGCCCGGTCGGGTGAATTTTGAGGCGGGGTATTGACGTTTTGATAGATACATTAAGCCGCAATGAACACAGATGCGCACAGATTTTTTGATTTTTTAATCTGTGTTTATCTGCGTCCCATTCTTATTCCCCCAACAGCACCGCCCGCCACGTCTCCCACGTCAGGCGGCGCTTGAGATCGCCGGTATCGGCGCGGTTGTAGGGCTGATCGTAGACGATGTGTTCCCAGGTGGGCGCTTCACGGCCCACGATCTGCAGGCGGTCGTCGATCAGGATATCGGCGTGAATCAGCGTTTTGTCCCGCGTCAGGACCACACGCTCAATCCAGGCCGGGCCGAGCTGATCGTCCACCCACAGGTATTTTTCCAGCACGCAGTTGTGATAGTGCGCCAGCGGCGAGGAACAAATGAAGACCTCGTGGTCGAGTGCATCCAGTTCGCGCAAGGCGTCCAGACCGCCGGGGATGGGCGGGAGGTCGCGGAAAAATCCCGGTGCCTGGAAAATGGCCCGGACATCGGGCGCGTAGTCCTCCGGGTATTGGGCCTGGATGTAAAAACCCCGGCGATCCGCGATGGGAATGTACGATTTGTCGGGATGCTGGTCACGCCAGCGTTGCAGAAAGCCCCCCTCAAAATCGGCGATCACGCCGTCCATATCAACCAGAATCCGCATGATCATCCATCCCTTCTGATACGGGTTCGATCCCGTGCGCGAGTTGCTGTGTTTCGGTCGCCTGGACCAATGCGTCGATATTGGCCTCCGGCGTGCCGGGGACCACAAATCCACCCGCCGACAGCACCAACCCGCCGCGATTCCCGGCGCGGGCGATGCAGCGCTGCCCGGCGGCGACGACCTGGGGCGGCGCGCTGCGACCTAACAGTTCCAGCGGCGCGACGTTGCCCATCAGCGATATCCGGTGCGGCAGCGAGGCGCGGACTTCGGCCAGGTCCATCAGGTGGCTGAAGTGGAACATCTCGAAATCCAGTTTGGGCAGGTGGGGCAGCAGGTGACGGCACGGTGTCCCGGTGTAAAACACGCGCACCAGGCCCTCGAACTGGCGGAAAATGCGGTACAGGAACGGGATCGCCAGCCGTTGAAACTGGGAGCCGGTCAGCATTCCCACCGTGTCATCCAGCAGCATAATGCCGACCGGCTCGCGCAAACAGCTTAACTGGGCTTGCAGAAACCGGATGGTCGCGTCGGTCAGGATGCCGAGCATGTCCAGCACGGCGCGATGATGGTTCGGTTCGGCGGCGACGGCATCCAGAAACGCGACCGGGCCGAGAATGTGCGCGGCAGTGGCGAACGGTCCCCGCGCCGCCACCATCCGAATCCGGTGCGGATCGGGCAGTTCGCCATTTTTTTCCAGGTTCCAATAGCGGCGCAGCACCAGCGCCATCAGGCCATCGGTATACGGGTCAGGCCGCACCATCCGGCCCCAGGCAGACGGCGACAGGTCCAGCGGGCGAATGGCCGGGCCGGTGTCGTGCCGCCACAATACGGTTGCGCCGAACGCGCTGGCCTCGTCCGCCGCGCCGTGTTCCACCCAGAAACCGGGCAGAAATACCACGTCGGGGAAGCGTTCCACCAGCGCCAGGTACGCATCCAGCCAGCGGGCCGGGTACATAAAAAAGTCCAGAGTATTCAACCCGGCAAAATCGGGCAGAAAGGTCGAATTGACGCTCAGCGCGACCGGCACCCGCGCCGGTTGGCCGCCATGCGCCGCGATCACGAAATTGTCCCAGGCAGAGTTAGCCATTGTTGCCTCTTCCCTATTTAATACCCACTACTCAAAACCACCCACTTCATGGTACTCGCAAGAGGGATAGTTGCACAAGCGGGCGGGCAGCGAAGTTACCTTAAAAAAGTGTTGTTGACAGATCAGGGGGGAATCGGTGTATAATGATCCCTATATAGAGAATTAGAGAAGCATAACGGAAATCTACAATGACTGAGCGTATACTTTCACAACTCACGATTGATCGCCGGAGCGCCCTGCCCATTTACCAGCAGTTGCAGCAGCAGCTTGAAGCTCTGATTGTAGATGGGACCTGGCGCGCCAAAGAACCGCTGCCGTCCGAAACGGCGCTGGCGGACCGCCTGGGCATCAGCGTCATGACGGTGCGGCAGTCGATGGCCCAACTCGTCCACAAGGGCCTGATTTACCGTGAGAAAGGACGCGGCACCTTCGTCACCCCCCAACCGCTCGATCACCACTTGCAGCGGTTGGAGAGCTTCACCGAAGACATGCACGCCCGTTCGCTCACCCCCGCCTCGCGGATTCTGAGTTTCAAGCGTATTCCGGCCCCGGATGCGATTGCCGCCGACCTGGACATTGCGCCCGGTACGCCCGTAACCCATATCCGGCGGCTGCGGATGGTCGATGATCGCCCGGTGGCGCTGCACAGCGCCTACCTCAACTACGAGGGCCTCACGCGGGAAGAACTGGAAGCGGTCGGATCGCTGTACACACTGCTGGAACAGCGCGGCGTCTTCCTGACGGAAGCCAAAGAGACACTCGAAGCCATCGCCGCCGACCAGGATTTAGCGGTGCTGCTCGAAGAACGGCGCGGCGATCCGCTGCTGAAGATCGTGCGGATCAGTTGGAGCCAGGAGCACATTCCGGTAGAAACGGTCACGGCCATTTACCGTGCCGATTTTTACCGTTACACAATCTGGCTCAAACGATAAATTCAAGGATGTAAGGGAAACTTAATTTCTCCCTCAGGCAATATTCCGTTATAATGAATATGCCGTCCGATCAGTGGATAAGGAGGTTCTCCACCATCCAGGGTCAGAAAACTGATCATCGGCAAACGTAAGGTCTTCTTATATACCCACAATTGAATAGCCATAAGGAGTTTGTGTACCATGCGTAATAAACTGGTTGTGTTGACGCTTGTCATATCGCTGTTGGCGGTGGGCGGCCTGTTCGTCCCGACCGTCGCGGGGCAAAGCGACCTGACCGTTGCCCTGATTATTTCGCAAGGCGGGCTGGGCGACCGGTCCTGGAACGACTCGGCTTTCGCCGGGTTGACGCTGGCTGCCTCCGAACTGGGCGTGCAGGTCGTCCCGATTGAATCCGCCGACCCGGTGGGCGAGGGTGAACAACTGCTGCGCACCGCTGCCGAAGCCGGATTTGATCTGGTTATCACGCTGGAATACAGCCACTTTGAGCCGCTGGGCCGTATCGCGGGCGATTATCCCGATACGATCTTTGCGATTGTGAACGTCGAAGTGGATGCGCCGAATGTCGTGTCGGTCATGTTCCAGGAGCACACGGCCTCCTTCCTGGTTGGCGCGCTGGCGGCAATGGTGTCGACCGATGCGACCATCGAACAGACCAACGACGACGCCGTGATCGGCGTGATCGGCGGCGTGGCGTCGGGCGGTATTGACGTCTTCCTGTATGGCTATCTGCAAGGCGCGTGCGCGGTGAACCCCGATATCGACGTCCTGATGGCCTATTCCAACAACTTCGGCGACCCGGTCCTGGGCCGTGAAATGGCGCTGGCGATGTACGAAGAGGGCGCGGACGTGGTCTTCCAGGTGGCGGGCGGCACCGGCGCGGGCGTGATTGAAGCGGCGAAGGACGAGAACTTCTTCGCGGTGGGTGTGGACGCCGACCAGGACTATCTGGCCCCCGGCAACGTGCTGACCAGTATGCTCAAGCGCGTGGACATCGCCGTGTACAACACCATCGAAGCGGCGGTCAACGGTGAGCTTGAGGGCGGCACGGTGATCAAGTACGGTCTGGATACGGGCGGTGTGGGCCTGTCCGAGATGAAATACACGCGCCACATCATCCCGCGCGCGACGATGGATCAGGTGGAAGCGTACCGCGAACAGATTCTGTCCGGCGAACTGAACGTGATCGACATTCGTGA
>JAFGTJ010000282.1 GCA_016934195.1 Anaerolineae bacterium
AGTATCGCGAGCGGAGAAGGGGAGAGCTACGTCGCCCGGTCAAATCCCCTCTCCACTTGCGGGAGGGGATTTAGGGGAGGGGCTAACCTTCCCTTACCGCCGGGGGGAATTACGCTTTCTCCGCCACATGACTCAGCGCGTATTCCGCCAGGGCCGTGATCGTCAGGCTGGGGTTGATGCCGGGATTGGCGGGCATCACCGAACCGTCCACCACGTACAGGCCCGGATAGCCAAACACCCGGCACTGCACGTCGATCACACCGTCCGCCGCGCTGCGTCCCATCGGACAGCCGCCGAGAATGTGCGCCGTCGTGGGCATGTTCAGCAGGCTTTCGTGGATCGCGGCCTGGGTAATGCCGTTGGTGCGCTGCGCGAACGCCTCCGCGACCCGGTGGCCGATGGGCAGCATGGCATGAATGGTGTAATCGGGATCGTGCTCCGCGATCAAGCCGCGTCCGAACAGCGTCCGCAGGTGCCGCCCGAAGCGCAGCCGCAGCAAATTGTCCTCGGTCTGCATCACCAGCAGGATCGTGGTGCGCCGCGCCCAATCCGGCGGCAGCTTGGACCGCAGAAAATCCAGCGGGCGGCGCGCGATGTGTCCCAGCAGCGCCAGCAGCCGCGCCGGGATGCTGTTCCCGGCCTGAATCATGGGCGCGGCCATCAGCTTGATCAGGCCCGATCCCGGCGGGTAGCGCGTTGGCTCCACCTGCGTTACGGCGTCGGCCTGGATCACCGACGTGATCGCAACTCCCTCGGAATAATCGACGCCGGTTGTCCGGCTGGTGATACCCAATAACGCCTCGCTGTTGGTGCGGACGCGATCCCCCAGGTGCGGCGACAGATCGGGCAGGGTGCGCGCCACATCCCGGCAGTGGAACAGCAGTCGCAGCGTGCCGAGCGCGCCCGCCGCCACAACCACGTTACGCGCCCGTACCGTTTTTACCGGGGCGGGAATCAGGCCGGGGAACAGGCGGGTCGAGCGCTGGTAGGTGACGGCATACCGCGCGCCGTCGGATTGATCACCGGTCTGGGCATCCGGCAGCGGGCGAATATCGCGCACGGTGGCCTCTGAGCGGATTTCGACGCCGCGTTTTTCCGCCAGATACAGGTAATTTTTCACCAGGATATTTTTGGCATTATACCGGCAGCCGACCATGCACCCGCCGCAGTGCGTACAGCCCGCGCGATCCGGTCCTTCACCGTCGAAATACGGGTCGGGGACCGTTTCGCCCGGTGTCCCGAAGAACACGCCGACTTCGGTGGGGCGGGAATTGGCCCCGGTGCCCAGTTCGTCCGCGATGGCGCGCAGCGTATTGTCGGCGGGCCACTGGCGCGGATTGGTGGCAACGCCCAGCATCCGTTTTGCCACCGCGTAATGCGGGCGCAGCACCGTTTTCCACTCGGCCAGATCGCGCCACGCCGGAGCCTCGAACAGCCGGTCATCCGGTTCCATGAGCACATTGGCATAGACCAGACTGCCCCCGCCAACGCCGCTGCCGTGCAGGACCATCACGCCGTTGAGCATGGTGAACTGCATGAATCCGAAGCAGCGCACCGCCGGGAGCCATAGAAATTTTGGTAGATTCCAATTGCTGCGCGGGAAATCCTCGTCCCGGTAGCGTTTGCCGCGTTCCAGCACCAGCACCCGGTAGCCTTTTTCGGCCAACCGCAGCGCGGACACGCTCCCGCCAAAACCAGAGCCGATCACCACAAAATCGTATGTGTTGGAGTGGTGCATGGGACGAAAACCTTCCTGTTTGCCAGCGATCCCTGCCGTTTGTACTCGATCCCGGCGGCGCGGGCAAATCTTGACCGGCGAACGCCCGTTCTGTACAATAACGAGAAATCACGAAGACGATCACGAGCACAAGAGCGCGTTATGCCGGGCATTCACGAGATCGAGGCCAAAACCCTGCTGGCTCACGTCAAACAGCCCGATACCTGGTTCGGCCTCAAATACAACATGAACATCTACCGGGGTTGCCAGCACCAGTGCATTTACTGTGACTCGCGCAGCGAATGCTACGGAATCGAGGAATTCGGCGACGTATTGGTTAAGGTCAACGCGGTGGACCTGCTGCGCCAGGAGTTACCGCGCAAGCGGGTTAAGGGTATGATTGGCACCGGCTCGATGAGCGATCCGTATACGTTCGTGGAGCGCCGCTATAACCTGATGGGTCGTGCGCTAGCCGTAATCGCGGAATTCGGGTTCCCGGTGCATATCCTGACCAAAAGCGACATGGTGCTGCGCGACCTGGACACCCTGCGGACCATCAACGACGTACACGCGCTGGTATCGTTCACCATCACCACGACCGACGACGATCTGGCGCGCAAGCTGGAACCCGGCGCGCCGTCTCCCTCCCGGCGGCTAAAGGCGCTGCAAACCCTGGCCGGACACGGCATCCATACCGGCGTGATTCTGATGCCGGTTTTGCCCTATCTCACCGACTCGGAAGCGACCATCAGTCGCATTGTGGACGCCACCGCCGCGCATGGCGCGGAATTTGTGCTGCCCGCGTTTGGCATGACGCTGCGCGACCGCCAGCGCGCCTATTATTATGACCAGTTGGACGCGCTGTTTCCCGGCCTGCGGGCGCGGTACGAGGCGCGATATGGCGGGCAGTACCACTGCGTGCCCGAAAACACCGCCCGGCTGCGCACCTTGTTTTACGAACGCTGCGCCGCGCATGGACTGGCAACCCAGGTCAGCCGCTACATGCCGCCCGCCCAGTCCCAACAGTTGCCCCTGTTTTAAAACTGTTCACCACAAGTTGTTGGTGGTTGGTTTTTAGTGGTTGGTTTTGGCAGGGCCGGTAAACACTGAGCCAGCCTACCAGTATCAACTAAAAACCAAAAACCACGAACCAGGCACTTCTGAATTCCGGTGGTGGGTCACGAATGAGTTGATGTTGTTGGCGAATTGGGCGCGTAGGGGCGCTGCTTGCCGCGCCCTCCCCAAAAAACAAACAGGGCGC
>JAFGTJ010000283.1 GCA_016934195.1 Anaerolineae bacterium
CGCGCCCGAATATGCCATTTTGCGCAACATCGCGGCAGCGCGGTTGGGAATCACGCTGCGGTCCTGGCAGAATGCACTGGCAGTGTTCCTGGAAACAGACGGTATCAAGATACAACAGCCAAGCCTATGACCGAACATTCCTGGTTATCCGTCGTCATTCCCAACTGGAACGGCGCGCACCACCTGCCGACCTGCCTGGATGCGCTGCGCCGCCAGACCTATTCCCAGGTGGAAGTATTGGTCGTAGACAACGCCTCCACCGATGGATCGCGCGACCTGCTGATCGCTGACTATCCCGACGTGCGGCTGATTTCGCTGCCTGAAAACCGGGGATTCACCGGGGCGTGCAACACCGGGATACAGGCCGCGCGCGGCGAGTTCGTGGCCCTGTTAAACAACGATACCGAAGTCGATCCCGGTTGGGCGGCGGCGGTCGTGGATGCATTTGCGCGGCACCCCGAAGCGGGCTTAGTCGCGTCTAAAATGCTGCTGTTCGGTCAGCGCGACCAGTTCCACACCGCCGGGGACCTGTACCGGGTCAATGGGCGGCTGGTTAACCGGGGCGTCTGGGAGCGCGATGAAGGACAATACGACCGGGAAGAATACGTCTTCAGCGCGTGCGGCGGATCTGCCGCGTACCGGCGTTGCATGTTAGACGTGATCGGTTTGCTAGACGATGATTTCTTCTTCTCCGCCGAAGACATGGACCTCGCATGGCGCGCCCAATTTGCCGGGTATCGCTGTGTTTACACGCCTGATGCAGTGGTATACCATCATCTGGCGGCAACCGGCGGCAGCGTCACGGCCAGCTACTACGACGGGCGCAACATGATCTGGATTCTGGTCAAGGACTACCCGGCGGCGCTGTGGCGCAAACACTGGCGAGACATTCTCCGCGCTCAATGGACACTCGCCTGGGAAGCGCTGCGCGCATGGCGCGGCGCAGCGGCCCGCGCGCGACTGCGCGGTATGGCGGCCAGTCTGCGCGGTATCCCGCGAATGCTGCGTAAACGGCGGGGAATCCAGCGCGGTCGGCGTGTATCAATAGCATACCTGGAATCCATTCTGACCGACCTGACAGATTTTTGATTTGGAGAACGAACGATTTGGCAACCGAGAACAGCACCCGCCCCTTTTTGTCCCTCGTTGTCCCCGCTTATAACGAGGAACAACGCCTGCCCACCGGCCTGCAAACTATCGTGGAGTTTGTCGAACGCCAACCGTTCAGCGTTGAAGTCGTAGTCGTGGACAACAATAGCAGCGACCGCACCGGGGCGATCATTCAGGAATTCGCGGAAAAATACCCGTGTGTACGCGGGCTGTTTGAAAAAGCCCAGGGTAAAGGAGCCGCCGTGCGTACCGGGATGCTGGCGGCCCAGGGTGAATACCGCTTTTTCGCCGACGCGGACCTGTCGATGCCGATTGACGAGGTTGAAAAGTTCCTGCCGCCGCACATCAACGACTACGACATTCTCATCGCCTCACGCGAGGTCAGCGGCGCGGTGCGTTATGACGAACCCTGGCACCGGCACCTGATGGGCCGGGTCTTCAATACCATTGTGCGCTGGTTCGCCGTGCCCCGGCTGCAAGATACCCAGTGCGGCTTCAAAATGTTCAACGCCAAAGCCACCGAGGACCTGTTCCCGCTGCAAACCATGAACGGCTGGAGCTTTGACGTGGAAATCCTGTACGCGGCGCAGCGGCGCGGCTACCGGATCGCAGAAGTGCCGGTCAACTGGTATTACAAGGCCAATACACGCATCAACCCGATCCGTGACTCGATCAATATGTTCGTGGAAGTGTTCAGAATACGCCGGAACGGGCGGCGGGGACTCTATGACCGCTGATCTGAGCCTGGAATACGCGCTGCACGCTGAGGGATTCGGCCATATCGCCGGACTGGACGAAGCCGGGCGCGGCGCGTGGGCCGGGCCGGTCGTGGCGGGCGCGGTGATCCTGCCGCTGGACCGCTTCGATCTGGCGGGCATCCTGGCCGACGTCAACGACTCCAAGCAGCTTACGCCCCAGGTCCGCGAAGCGCTGCTCCCCCACATTATGGCAGCGGCCATCGCTACCGGGATCGGTCACGCTTCCAATACCGAGATCGACGAACTGGGCATCGTCCCGGCGACTCAACTCGCTATGCGGCGCGCGTTAGCGGCGCTCAGTGTGCCGCCGGATGCGCTGCTAACCGACGCCATGCGACTCCCCGGTGTGTCCCTACCCTGCACCGCGATTATCAAAGGCGACCAAAAATCACTCAGTATTGCCGCCGCCAGCATCCTGGCGAAAGTCACCCGCGATCAGCACATGAACGGGCTGGACGCCATTTTTCCCCGGTACGGTTTCCGCGAGCATAAAGGCTACGGGACCGCGCTGCACCAGCAATCGCTTGAGCACTTTGGCCCCTGCGCGATTCACCGCCTGACATTCGCGCCGGTCCAGGCAGTCCAGGCGGCGCTCGATGCCCAACAGGAGCGCGATTCGTGAAACTGGCCCTGGTGCATGACTGGCTCAACCAAAACGGTGGCGCGGAAGACGTGCTCGAACACCTTGTAAACTACTACCCGGCAGCGCCCGTGTATACCAGCATGTACGCGCCGGACCTGATGCCGGACAGCTACCGCGCCTGGGATATTCGCCCGACCTGGATGAACCGCCTGCCGGGGATTCACCACCATCACCAGCGCTACCTGCCGTTATATCCGCTGGCCTTTGACCGGCTGGACCTGTCCGGTTACGAGGTCGTGCTGAGCAACAAAAGCGGGTTCTGTCACGGAATAAAAACCGGGCCGGATACGCTGCACGTCTGCTACTGCCTGACGCCCACCCGCTACATCTGGGACCCGAACAGCTACCTGGACCGCGAGAACTTTGGGGCCAGCGTGCGACTGGCTGCGCAGATCGTCGCGCGGCTGTACCGGCGCTGGGATTACACCGCCGCGCAGCGCGTGGATCACTTCATCGCCATCAGCCGGGAAATTCAGGCGCGCATCCGGCGCTTTTATGGCCGCGAATCGACCGTCATTTACCCGCCGGTCGAAGTCGCGGAACGCTTCACGCCCTCGGACGTTACGGAAGACTATTTCCTGATCGTGTCGCGCCTGATCCCGTACAAGCGGATCGACCTCGCAGTCCAGGCCTGCACCCAACTCGGCCTGCCGCTGCTGATCAGCGGGCAGGGCCGCGACCGCGAACGACTCGAAGCGCTGGCCGGGCCAACCGTCCAGTTTCTCGGCTACGTGCCGGATGAAGACCTGCCCAATTTGTTTGCGCGCTGCCGGGCTTTTATTTTCCCCGGCCTGGAGGATTTTGGGATCACGCCGATCCAGGCGCAAGCCGCCGGACGCCCGGTAATCGCCTTTCGGGGCGGCGGCGCGCTGGATACGGTCATCGAAGGCACGACCGGCCAGTTCTTCGATGAACCAACGGTCGAATCGCTGGTCCAGGCGCTCAAACACTTTGACGCTGCGCGCTACGATCCGGCCACTCTACGCGCCCACGCGATGCAGTTCGACTCGGCAGTATTTGAGAAAGCCATCACCAACACCGTCGCGCAAGCGTGGGATAGGCAGCGGCAAACCGCTCTTTCCACACCGCCCACCGCTGCGCTATAATCGTCCTAGCTTACTTCCAAAATCAAAGGCCATTTGCTGATGAGTATCGTCCAAAATGTTGCCGACCGCATCATTGACAACGTGTCCAACGTCATTATTGGCAAACGCAATGAAATCCGGCTGACCGTCCTGGGCCTGTTGTGCCAGGGACACATTTTGATCGAAGACGTGCCCGGCGTCGGTAAAACCATGCTGGCGCGCGCGCTTGCCAAGTCCATCGGCGCATCGTTCAGCCGCATCCAGTTCACGCCCGACATGCTGCCCTCTGACGTTACGGGCGTATCGGTGTTCAACCAGCAGACCAGCCAGTTTGAGTTTCGCCCCGGTCCGATCATGTCGCAGATTGTGCTGACGGACGAAATCAACCGCGCCACGCCCAAAACTCAGGCCGCTCTGCTGGAAAGCATGGAAGAACATCAGGTTACAGTGGACGGCACAACCTACCAACTGGATACACCGTTCCTGGTCATCGCCACCCAGAACCCGATTGAGTACGAAGGCACCTTCCCGCTGCCCGAAGCGCAATTGGACCGTTTTATGCTGCGGATTCGGTTGGGCTACCCGACACCGCAGGATGAAATGATGATGCTGGACTCACAGCAATACCAGCATCCCTTAGACAGCATCAACCAGGTTGTGTCCGTGCAAGAACTGGTTCACGCACAAGACGCGGTGCGGAACGTGCATCTCAACCCGGACAACAAAGCCTACATCGTCAATCTGGTAACGGCCTCGCGCACTCACCCGGACGTCTACCTGGGAGCCAGCCCACGCGGTGCGCTGGCGCTCTACCGGACGGCGCAAGCGCGCGCCGCGATTGCCGGGCGGGATTTCGTCCTGCCGGACGATGTAAAAACACTGGCCGAAGTGACACTCGCGCACCGGATCATCATCGGACCTAATGCCCGGATCAAGGATATCTCATCGAGCAGCATCGTTCGCGGCATTTTAAATTCCACTCCCGTTCCCGGCGCAACCGTCAGCAACCGTTATTAAGACCGGCACCTAATGTCCAACCGTCGCAACGTCTTCTACGTCCTGATGCTGTTCTGCCTGCTGTTGGGTTTGCTGAGCGGACGCGCTTTTTTGTTCAGCCTGACCTACAGCCTGGGCGCGATTCTGCTCGGCGCGTTCGTGTGGACCTGGACGACGGTAAACTGGTTGAATATCGCGCGCGCCACGCACGCGCGCCGGGCGCAAGTGGGCCGCCCATTAGAAGAAGCGTTCGAGGTCAGGAATACCGGCGTTTTGCCCAAACTCTGGCTGGAAATCCGCGATCATTCCACGCTGCCCAACCATTACGCCAGCCACGTCGTCCCGACCCTGATGCCGCGCCGCCGCTACCGGTGGTCAACAGCCACAATTTGCACCCGGCGCGGGCAATATACTCTCGGTCCAATGACGGTTGTAAGCGGCGACCCATTCGGATTGTTCGAGTTTCCCCGCAAGATTGGAGCCGTCTCCAGCGTCATCGTCTACCCGTCCACCGTCGCCATTCACCGCTTTGCCACACCGATTGGCACGCTCTCCGGTGGGGAAGCGGTACGGCAGCGCACCCACTTCATCACGACCAACGCCAGCGGCGTGCGTGACTACCAACCGGGCGACAGTTACAACCGCATTCACTGGCGCAGTACGGCGCGCAAAAATCGCCTGCTGGTCAAGGAATTCGAGCTTGATCCGTTGGCGGACGTGTGGATTTTTCTGGACCTATCGCTGCACTCGCTGGTCGAACGACCCCAAGCGTA
>JAFGTJ010000284.1 GCA_016934195.1 Anaerolineae bacterium
CCGTAAAACCCAGGCCTGAAGGTCTGGGTTTTACGGGGCGATGAATGCATCCTTTTCGGTGAAACCAAATCGGATCAAGCCCAGGTTATCCTGTTAGCGCTTTTATACATAACCGTACCTGGGCCATTTTTGCCAGGACTGGCAGCGCAAAAATCACGCGGGTGACATCGCGGGGGCCAGCAGCAAGATCAACGTCATTCATAACCTCAACCCGCGCCGCCACGACCGACGGATCGTAGTCTATCTCCAGCAGCACGCCGTCCACATTGATCTGCACCGTGTCCGACCCAATTTCCGCGCTGCCGAACGTGGTTAACACCGACTCGAAGGTGCCCGCGCCCGACTCAAATGTCACCTCATCGACCAGTTCCACCCAACCGTGCCCGGAATCACGATGCAGCGTCACGGTGCGAACCAGCGCGGCGAGGTCCGCTTCCGGTGGATAGGCGGCTTTCAGGTCCAGGCGCAGCAGATCGCCTGTATCGTCCGCCCGGTGCTCCAATACATACGCGGCGTAAGTCTCACCGGGCAGTTGGGCGCAGCCGTTCGGCACGGGCAGCGAATGCCCTAGCGACGTGTTCATAAAAAACTCGTAGCGCCCGGCGGCGAAATACGCCCGCGTATAACGCCCGCGCCCAATATCGGCAACCGGCGAGGTCCGGTGATGATGCACGATGATATTGCCGACATCGTTCTGGTTATGCATCTCGTTATTGTGCCCGCCCTTTACGGCCAGCACGAGCGCATCAGGATCGGCAGGGTTGAACCGGGCGATCATCCACTGCATGTCAGGATACCAGTCGTGCTGCGCGGGGATCGCCGGTTGGTCCAGAGCGGGATCAGGCCGCCAGACCAGATCGCGCAGCATCCACGACAGCGCGCTGTTATGGTGATGTGGCGGGCGCTGGCGCTGCATATTCGCCAACTGCATTAAGCCATCCACCCGGTAATGCTGCGCCAAAAAGACCAGCAGCGGTACGGGCAGCGTAATGTCGGGGTCACAGTCGGAAAAGTTTACAAACGTATTCGGGCTGAGCATGGTCCGCAGCGGGAACAACGCGATTTTGCGGACCAGATCATCCGCGAAAAAGTCGATGCGTCCATTGGTCCGTTGGTGAACCAGGTGTCCGGCCAGGACGTAATTGCCAAAGCCAAAGCCCCAATAGCCCGGTCCCTCAGTGCTGCCGCCCTCGGAATCGAACGTTTCCAGGTAATCGTCGAGCGACCGCGCGCCGCGCGCGATCACTTCCGCCAGCCGCGCCCGGTCGCATTCCAGGTAAATGGCGGTCGCAATGACGTTGCCGGAACATACCGCCGTCCAGTTGCAGGTGGTATTACCCGGCGTGTGATGCAGCCACCAGAAATCATGACGGGTCAGGAACGGTGTCAAAATCCGCTGATCGACTTCGTGGCGAATCCGTTTTTCCAGCAAGGGGTGCATGTGTTCACCGATCAGCAGCACCAGTTCCGCGAGCTGCGTCCCGGTCAGCGCGGCGAACAACCCGATGGTCGGGCGCTCAACGTCCGGTAAATCGTGGTGGTGGGCAGGGAATTCCCAACTGCTTTCTTCGCAGATCGCCCAGGCCACATTCAGCAGGGGATCAAGAAAGCGGCCTTGATTTTCCAGGCATTCCGCTATTGCAAGCTCGGCCATCATGTCCCGGCGGTGGAACCAGGGCGTTTCATATTCCTGGCGGCTGCCGCTGCGAAAAAATTCGAGGAACAGCGTGGCGGGTAATTCGGGAATAGGTTCGCGGGCGGCGATTTCGGCAGCCGCAATGATCGCGTTAACCTGCTCCGCGCCCACCGCGTCTTTGATCGCGTTCCACGCGGCGCGGTCGGTGGCGGGCGGAAACGGCGGCGGCGCGCTTTCTTCGCGCAGGATAAAATCCACCTTGATCGGATCGTACTGGCTCAGCATCCCACTTCTTTCGGCTACCAGAAAAAGGCTGTGCGGCCCAACGCGCGCAGCAGCGCCTCGATGAAGAAATAATCGCCGTAGGGCAGCATGTTATTGGCATACCCCTTTTCCACATGACTCGCGCCTTGAGTCAACAATCCCTCAGCGTGGGGATAATCGAATGTGGTATATCCGGCGATCAGCCCATCCAGCATCGCGCGCGCGGAATCACGGTAGCGCTCTGCGTTGGCGGCATCATCCAACTGATCCACCAACAGGAACAATCCCGCCGCCATGATCACGCCCGCCGCCGTATCACGGTAAGGGGTTTCATCGTCCGGCAGCAGGTAATCCCAATACGGCACGTTGTCGTCCGGCAAGCGCGCCAGGGCGTAATCAGCCAGTTTTACGGCGGTGTCACGAAAACGCACATCGCCCGTATACCTGTAAGTTAACGCGAATCCGTGAATCCCCCAGGATTGGCCGCGACTCCAGCAGGATTCATCGGCGTAGCCCTGGACGGTTTCGCCGCGCAAAGGTTCGCCGCTTTCGGGATCGAAGTGGAACGAGTGGTAACTTGATCCATCGGCCCGGACAATGTAATCGACGGTGGTATGCGCATGAGCAACGGCGATATCTGTGTAACGCGGATTGCCTGTTTGCTCAGCGGCCCAGAACAGCAGCCCCAGGTTTTCCAGGCTGTCGATGATCATCCGGCCCCGGTTTTTGGCCGAGTTTTCCCAGTCGTTCCAGGCGCGGATAAACCGCCCGTTGGGGTTATAGCGACCCATCAGGAAATCCGCCGCCCGTAACGCGCCCTGGCGAGCTTGCTCATCGCCGGTCAGCTTGTAGTCTGCAACCAGCGAAAGTGAGTATAAAAATCCCAGGTCGTGATCGTGCGATTCGGGGCGATCCAGGCGTTCGATGAAGTACGGGCGCTGCGCGCGGGCGGCATCCATAAAAACGGCATCCTGGGTTTCGTCATACACCAGCCATAACTGGCCGCTCCAAAAACCATCGACCCAATGGCTGTTATGGCAGCGCTCATAGGTCAGATCGCCGCGCCCGATGGCCGGGCGATCCGTGCCCATTTTGGGAATCGTGCGCCGGATGATGTCAAATGCCTGCGTGAGTGTCGCCGGGTAGGTCACGGTGCATCCTCGCCGCGCCAGAGCGCGCGCACACGATGCGCCGCCAGCTTGGGCCGCCGGTCCCGCGTGAAAACGCCTTTATAGTTATACGCCGCCATGCGCTGCACCGCTTGCCCGGTCTTAAAATCGCACAGATTCCAGATATGCTGGCCGATGACAAACGGCTTGGCGTCGGTGAGCCGGATTTGCTTTGTGAGAAATTCCGCCTGGTATTCCTCGCTGAACATTTCGGGCGGCTGCGCGTGGTGGCCGGGGATTGTGTCCGTGCCGAATTCGGAGAGAAGGAACGGCTTGGGATACAATTTGTAGATCAGTTCAATCTCCTGGTCAAGCGCCTGCAACCCCTGGTCAATCTGGCCGGAAAACGAATACCAGCCATGATAGCGGTTGAGACACGTCACATCCACGAATGCGAACGACTCTTCCAGCGCGCCCTCGTGACTGACCAACGTGACCGGGCGGGTGGGATCAAGTTCGCGGACCAGTTCCACCTGCGCTTTAAACGATTCAACGGCTTCGGGACGGCTCGGATTCTTGATCACGGTGAAATCGCGGTAATAGGCTTCGCGCGCTTCGAGTCTGGCGGTATGCGGCTCGTTCGCTACAGACCACATGATCACGCTTGGATGGTTTTTGTCGCGGTCGATCATCTCACGGATCATCTGTTGGCAGAGCTTGTTGCGTTTTTCCAGTCCCATCCCCATAAAGAACAGGCCGACGGCGGGCGTTTCATCGATCACCATGAAGCCCAGGCGATCCGCCATATCCATCATTTGCTCGGAATACGGATAATGCGAGGTGCGGAACGAATTCGCGCCGATCCAGCGCATCAGCGCGTAGTCCTTGATGATCAGCGCGGGCAGCAGTCCTTTACCGACAACGGGAAAATCCTCGTGGCGGCCAAAACCGAGCAGTTTCACCGGCTCGCCATTGAGCAGTAATTGGTCGCCCTCAACCGCAATGGTACGGATGCCAATCGCCAGCGTGTAGCAGTCCACTACCGCGCCATCGCGCCGCAGTTCTACGCGCAGATCGTAGAGATTGGGCGCATCCGGCAACCACAGCGCCGCGTCCGGCACGGTCAAAACGACCTCGCCCGATTCGCCCGCCAGATCGAGGTCGGCGGACAACACCGCGCCGTGCCCGGTAAGCGTGATGCGTCCGACCAACGGGTCGCCCGGTGTGCGTTCGATCTGCACCTGGACCACGCCGTTTGCTCCCTCAATCCCAGTGCTCACGGTGAGATCGGTGATCGCGTCGGGCGGCTCGGTGTAGATCAGCACCGGGCGCTGAATCCCGCAGTACGGGAAAAAGTCAAAGCTGGTATCGGGATAATTAACCGTTGGGAATGCGGCTCCCGACAATCCGGCCAGATTGCCCGGCGGGACGCGATCCGGGGCCAACTGCCCATCAACGCGCGCCACCAGCACGTTGCCCGTATCTTTAACCTGATCGGTGATGTCAAACACAAACGGCAGATACCCGCCCTCGTGCTGGCCGAGACGCTCGCCATTTAACCAGACCTCGGCCAAATAGCTGACAGCATTGAAGCGGACCAGAATCCGTTGGCCCTGCCAGCCCCAGGATAGATCAAAGGTGGTTTGATACCAAACCGTGCCAAGATAATCGCGCCAGTCCTCAAACTGGTCGTTCCAACTGGCGGGAACGGCGATGATCTCAACCGGGTCAAAGCCCGCGCCCCACTGCTGCGCGTCACCCTCGTTGGCGGGATCAAACCGGAAATTCCAAAAACCGGATAAATCCATCATCTGGCGGCAAGGATTCGATTGGGGATACAGCATAATTATTACCGTCCTTTTGAGAAACGGATCGAGTTAGCTAATGCTTAACCCTTGATCCCGGTGGTGCCGATACCTTCAACAAAGAAGCGCTGGAAAGCGAGGAAGAGAATAATCACAGGAATCAGGGATATAAGCGATGCTGCCATAATCAGGTGGTAATCGGTGGAGTATTGTTGAATAAACATGCGCAATCCCAACTGAATAGTCTTACGAGATTCAGAATACAGGTAGATCAATGGTCCCATGAAATCGTTCCAAACGAAGACAGCGGAAAAGATGGTCAGGGTCGCCAACGCCGGTTTTGACAGCGGCAGCATGATTCGGAAGTAAATGCCGTATTCGCTCATCCCATCGATGCGAGCCGCATCCAGGATTTCGTTAGGTACACTGATAAAGAACTGGCGCATCAGGAAAACACCAAAGGCCGTGAACGCCTGCAACATGATCAGGGACATATGCTTATCAACCAGGTCCAGTTCTCGCATTAAGATGAACTGCGGGATCATGTAGACCTGCCAGGGGATTGCAATACTGCCCAGGTAAGCCAGGAAGAGGAAATCGCGCCCCTTAAATTCGAGCTTGGCAAAGGCATACGCCGCGAAACTGCTGGTCGCCAGTTGAAGAAACGTGATAATAACGGTCAATTTCAGCGTATTCGCGAAGAATGTCAGGAAGGGAATCCGGGTCCAGATGGTTTCGTAGTTGCTCCACTGCGGGTCCTTTGGAATCCACTCAATCGGGAACCGGAAAACATCCTTGTCCAGTTTCAATGAAGCGGAAAACATCCAGACGAACGGTAACAGCATGATGAAGGCTATCGCGATTAAAAGCCCATAAATCAACAGGGTGGATAACAGGCTGGGCCGGCCCAGTGTGGATCGTGCGGTGCGTTTATTGGTATCCGTGCGGGATAGACTGGTCATCGCCGGTTTTCCTCTTATACCTGGGAATATTCAACCCAGCGTTTTTCCATGTAGAATTGAACGATGGTGATACCCATGACAAGCGCAAACAACACCATCGCGATGGCGCTGGAATAGCCAAATTCGAACCGTCGGAAGGCGACGTTATACGTGTGCAGCACCAGCACATTTGTCGCCCGTCCCGGTCCACCGTTGGTCATAATCAGGATCAAATCGAAGACCTTAAAAGACGAAATGGTGAGCATAATGCTGATGAAGAATGTGGCCGGAGTCAGCATCGGCAGGGTGATGTAACGGAACCGCTGCCACGCATTCGCGCCATCGATCTTGGCCGATTCATACAGGATCGCCGGGATACCTTGCAGCGCGGCAAGGTAGATCACCATGTAGTATCCCATCCCCTTCCAGACACTCGCCATGACAACCGTTGGCATCGCCCAATCGATGGACGCCGACCAACGCGGGGGATTATCCACGCCTAACGTCCTCAATAATTCGTTGACTGGACCGGCTGATGGGAAAAAGAGCATGTTCCAGACCGCCGCGACCGCCACAAGCGACGCCACATAGGGGAAAAAGTAGATGGTGCGAAAAATGTTTCTGCCGCGTATAGGTTGATTAAGCAGCATCGCCAGTCCCAGTGAACAGATCATGGTCAGTGGGACGGTCCCCGCCACATACCAGAGCGTGTTTCTCAGCGCAATATTGAAGGTGGTATCGTCGCGCAGTTCTTTGAAGTTTTCCAACCCTACCCAACTGATCTCGTTGGCTCCATCCCAACTCATGAAGGCGAGACCGAGTGAGAAAACGATAGGGACCAGTGTAAATATGGCGAAGCCAAGTAAATTGGGGAGAATGAACGAGTAGGCAACTAAGTTTTTGGTGAGTTGTCTTCGTCTTTTACTGGGAGTTGTTGCCCTGGTGCTCAGTTTCATAATTCCCATAATACAAACTTTCCTTTTTGCTAGCATTTTTAAAGTGGGAGGAAGCCCTCATAGCGAGGGCTTCCCGATGGACTTGTGTGGATATTAATCTTCCAGCACTTCGTTGATGCGTTCTGTCGCTTCCGCAAGACCCTCTTCTACGGAAACGGACCGGGTCATGATCAAGTCATGTTCTTCATTCAGGATTTGTTCAATTTCGCCCACATCAGGATGCATGGGGAGTTCAAGGCGAACGGTGGTTGTCTGCAAGGCTTCAATGGCTTCGGCGGGAACGCCATCGAGCGAAGCAAAGATTTCGAGCACATCAGGCGTGCGAACCGCCGGGAGGTTGCCCGTTGCTGCCAGCGCTTTGGCTCCTTCTTCACCGGAGTAGAACTTGATGAAGTCCCAGGCCGCATCCTTGTTATTCGACTTGGCATTGATCGCCAGGGATGTCAGTGTACCGGCGGTGGTTCCAGCAGGTACGCCCTCTGGATGGGGGAACGCGCCGACGCCCCAGTCGAAGTCAAACTCGCCTGCTTTTTCAGCCGCAATCAGCGACCCAATGAACCACGATCCCATCGGCAGCATCGCCACTTGCCCATTCTTGAAGGGGCCAGAGTAGTGAATGTTGCCCGCTCGCTGCTCACCATAGTCCATAGCGATGCCGTCTTTCTGCATCGATGTGACCATGGTATACATCGGGGCCATGAAGCTGTAGTCTTCGGCGATGATGGAATTCTGACCATCTTGCACAGTCGCCAACTGGACACATGAGCGCCATACATGGAAATGCGCACCGTAGATTTTGTCCGCACCGCTGCCGCTCGTCAGTTGGCGAGCCAGCGCATCGAATTCTTCCCAGGTGATGTCGTTGGCGGGGTAGTCAAGGCCAGCTTCATCGAAGATCGCCTTGTTGTAGTACAGAATCCAGATATCGCTGCGGAATGGCAGCCCGTAGATCGATCCCTCGAAGATCAGCTCGTCAGCCGCGCCGCTATACATACTCAGGTCGAGACCGGCTGCTTCGATATAATCGTTCAACGGAATAACCTGACCGCGAGTCAGCATAGCCGCATATTGGGGAATGTCTTTCACCGTAATGATGTCCGTATCATCGCCACCGGTGAGCCGGACATTGATGACTTCACCATAGTCAGCGGAAGCAAGATCTATCAGTTCGACCTTGACATTCGGGTTGGCAGCTTCATACGCATCGATCACGGCCTGCCAGTACGGTGTAGTAGCAACGTCCCAGGCGGTCATCTTGAGGGTGATGGAATCCTGCGCGGATACCCCACTGGGGATTACGCCGCCACTTACCGCGATCAGGGCAACGAGTAAAATTGTAAGAAGATTGACAACGCGCCAATCTGACCATTTATTCATTTTGGTTACTCCTTATAATAGGGTTGCGATTGGGACATGTGAGTGTGTGTTTCTTAAGTTTTTTGGCAGGACATACCTCCTTGTCTCCATTGTATAAACGGGAAAGTGCGTCGGGCTAGGGCGCGCTTTCCCGGATAATCAACCGTTGTTCGATAATGACGGTTTCGTGTATATGCTGACCGCCAATCCGTTCGAGCAGCATATGGACTGCTAACGCGCCGATGTCTTGTTTGGGGGTTTGTAGGGTGGTCAGGTTTGGGCGGACAAGCGTGGCGAGTTGAATATCATCACATCCGGTAATCGCAATGTCGTCCGGCACACGAATCCCCATTTCGCCACAGGCGCGAATAGCTCCGGCGGCAACCAGGTCGTTGAAACAGACCAGGCCATCAATTTCAGCGATTACACGGCCTAATTTTTTAAAACTTTCATAGCCGCCTTCTAAATTGGCCGGGTGGCAGGTGGTGTGCCAGTCGGGATTGGGGGTGTGGCCTGCCGCTTGAAGCGCATTCACAAAGCCGAGATAACGTTCGGTGCTGACGCGCGCATCCATCGGTCCGCCTAAATAGGTCAGGTGACGGCGGCCAGTCGAAATCAGGTGATTGACAGCCTGTCTCATGCCGCTTGCATCCGCGGTTTCGATGGCCCCGGCCAGTTCGCGCCATGCGATCCCCTGACCGTTCACGACCACCACGTTTTGAAACTGCTCGACCAGGGGGAGTAACCGTTCTTCCGGCAAACGCGGCGCGCAGACCACAATACCATCGACCTGGATATCTTCCAGGAAGAGGAACATTCTTTCTTCCCGGTCCCAGTCACCTTCAGTATTGCAGAGCAGAATCTTATAATCGTTTTCCCAGGCCGCATCCTCTGCGCCGCGCGCAATCTCGATGAAAAATTCGTTGGAAATGCCGGGGACGATGAGGCCCAGAAGGAACGTCTGGTCAGTTGCGAGGCCGCGTGCAATCCGGCTGCGCCGGTAGCCGAGATGCTCAATTGCTTTGAGGACTTTTTCGCGTGTCTCGGCGCTGATCTCGCCTTTATTGTTCAACACACGCGAAACCGTCGTTTTGGTCACGCCCGCGTATTCGGCGACATCGGCCATTGTGACACGTTTGGTAGGGCGAGGCATCTTGCGGTCCTCTAAATCTAACTTTTCAATTGATTATTTTTAACTGAAAAAACTGATGTTACCGGTTGCGCAACCGGTAACATCACAATATCACAGGTAAACGGGGGTTGTCAAGCAAAAAGTCTGGTGCAGGGGCAAGATGGATTTGGGGGCCTGCGCGTTGGCTCACCCGGCGGTGTGCATATGTTGAAACTGACTCATATACAGGTCGTGGTAGAAGCCTTTTTGATGTAACAATTCCTCATGTGTACCGCGTTCAATGATCCGGTGATCATGGATGACCAACACGTTATCCGCGTTACGAATCGTGCTCAAGCGGTGGGCAATAACGAACGCGGTACGCCCTTCCAACAACCGCAGCAGTGCCTCTTGAATCTGTATTTCCGTGCGTGTATCGACGCTGCTGGTCGCTTCATCCAGAATCAGAATGCGGGGATCGGCCAAAACAGCCCGCGCAATCGCCAACAACTGGCGTTGGCCCTGGCTGAAATTGTGCCCTTGTTCAGAAACCTGTGTGTGGTAGCCGTGTGGTAGCTGGCGGATAAAACGATCCGCGTTCGCCAGGGTCGCCGCCGCTATAACCTCTTCGTCTGTGGCGTTAAGGCGTCCATACCGGATGTTTTCCATAACGGTTCCTGAGAACAAAAATGTATCCTGCAAAACAATTCCCAATTGCTGCCGGAGGGACGTTTGTTGCAGCGTGCGAATATCATGCCCATCGACCGTAATAGTGCCCCCGGTGATGTCATATAACCGGCTCAAAAGGTTGATGATGGTTGTTTTGCCCGCGCCGGTCGGTCCCACCAGCGCGATTGTCTGGCCGGGTTTGGCTTCCAAACTGACATCGGCCAGGACCGGTTTTTCCGGCTCATAAGCAAAACTGACATGATCAAACTGCACATGACCGGCAATTTCCAACGCCTGGGCACCGGGAATATCCTGTACATCGGATTCGGTGTCCAGCACGGCGAAAATCCGCTCTGCGCCCGCGAGAGCGGATTGAAGCTGGTTGTATAACATCGCAATCGCGCGCATGGGACGGAAAAAGGTGCGAATATAAATCACAAAGGTGGCAATAACCCCGACCTGGACGATACCCTCAATCGCCAGCCACCCACCTAACAACGCCGTGGCCGCAATGGTGAAAATGTTCATGGTGGAGAACATCGGGCCTAGCGCGGCGGTGATAATATCGGCGCGTATGCCTGCCTGTCGATAAGCGGCATTTGCTGCCCGGAATTGTTCAAATGTATCGTCTTCGCGGGCGAAGGCTTTGACCACCCGTATCCCCGCGATATTTTCTTCCATGACGCTGTTGAGCGTTCCCAGGTTGCGCTGCACGTTGCGGAACGCTTTACGACTGCGTTGAGTCACCTGGGTCGTGATATACAACATTGTCGGGATGATAATCAACGTACTGGTCGCAAGCTGCCAGTTCAGCAAAAACATGGAAACCAGAATACCGAACAGCAGCAGGATGTTGGTGGTAAACTCGATCAGCCCATTCGATATAGCCTGGTTGATGGCGTCCGTATCATTGGATACGCGGCTCATCAAGTCACCAACTTTATGATGATCGTGGTAGGCCATCGACAGCGTTTGAATGTGGTTGAATAACCGCGCGCGCAGTTGAGCGACGAATTGCTGCCCAACCGTAACCATGATTATTCCCTGGACCACTGCAATGAGGCCGCCGCTTATAAACACGAACAAGGTGAAAGCTGAAAGGCGCAGTAACCCGTCCCGATCTCCCGGCACGATATAGTTGTCAATCGCTTTGCCGATTAAAATGGGACCGGCCAGTTGGAACGCCGTGCCGATCAAAGCCAGTACCGCGACAAGAGTTAATCGCCGCCAATACGGTTTGAGGTAACTCACTAACCGGGCGACTGTAGATCGCGTATCGTGGGCGCTTTCGCCGGTCAAGCGCCCCCCCCCGCCGTAGCCTAACCGGATTCGGGGTTTGTCAGATGATTGGTTAGTCATGGTTACGAACCGTCGCCTAACTGCGATTGGTAGATTTCTTGATAAATGGAACAGGACTGCATCAGTTGATTATGGGTGCCGCTGGCGGCGATTTGTCCGCTGTCAAGCACGATAATTCGATCCGCATTCAATACGCTGCTGATGCGCTGCGCAATAATGATCGTGGTGGTGTCAGCCAGTAATTCTGAAAGGGCGTTTTGTATCTTGATCTCCGTATCC
>JAFGTJ010000285.1 GCA_016934195.1 Anaerolineae bacterium
CAGCGGGTAGCTGCCGCCGGTGATGGTGGTCGCGTCGGGCACCACGCAGTCCTTGCCCGCACCGACCAACCGCACGTCCGCCGCGCTGTCTTTGAATTCGCTCCACGACAGGTAGGTAAAGCCGTTGTTGGGATTGGCTTCGTCCTGGGCGGTATTGGCGACACCCTGCACACGGTAGAGCGGATCGTCATCTTCCACCACGTCAGCGCGCATCACAAAGGTGAGGTCCTGCGCCAGCGCGAAGACCATAAAGTCGGTTTCGCCGGTACTGTTGGGCGGGGTCACGATCAGCAGGCTGGATTCCGGCCACTCGGCGTTGAGGTCGCTCCACAGCGCCGGGGCGGGCGCTTCGTCGGTTCCGGCGCGCAGCAGGCTCAGGACTGTTTCCCCGTCCAGGCATTCCAGCCAGTCGTTGCCGGACGGCACCGCCGCGATCACGGCGTCGTAACCCAGGTCGATCATGTACGGGTCGATTCCGGCGTCGGTACAGACCGCCAGCTCGTCGGCAGTTGGCTCGCGGGAGGCCATCAGCACGTCGGCAAACCCGCCGCAGAATTCCGCCCAACCGGACGTATTGCCGAAGGTGTTGGTTTCGACTTCAGCGTTGACGAATTTCTGCTCAAAGGACAGGTTGACCGGGCGCACCACGCTAAACGGCATGGACGACCCGGCGACCGTCACGATACCCATCGTTGCCGAATCGACGCGCACCGGGGTCAGCGGGCGCGAGAAGGTCCGGCCCGTGACGCTGCTGGACAGGTTGTTCAGGGCGTATTCGTAGGACGCGGGCAGGGGGGTGGTATAACCCTGGTCCGGCGCAATGGTCAGCGCGCCGAGCGGATCACCGAGCGCGAATTGCAGGAAGGACCGCACATCGTCGCGGGCGGCGCTTTCGGCGTTGACGTACAGGTAGGAAGTGCGCACCAGCGGGTAGGTGTGATCTTCCAGCGCGGTCAGGTCGGCCACGATGCAGTTGCCGTCGGCGTCTTCCACGTCCAGCGGGAACAGGTATTCCACGTCATCCGGCTGTGCGATGGAGTCGTAATCGGCCAGCGACATGAAGCCGAGCGCGTCCGAGTTTTCTTCGCGCATTTTGTCGAGAATATTGGCGACCTCATCGGTCTGCACGATGTCTTCGCGCAGCGCCTGAGCGGGGACCAGTTCGCTAAACAGGCGGTACGGGGCCGATAGGTCGTTCGGGCCGTAGAAGCTCACCGGGGCGTCCGGGGCGGTTGCGCCCAGGTCCAGCCAGGAGATTTCTTCCGCCGCGCCCAACTGCCAGGAGTCGGCCATGAGCTGCTCGCTGACACAGGTGAGTCCGGTGGCTGAGGGGGCCATAAAGACAATCGCTTCATACGCCAGCAGCAGTTCGATGAACGTCTGGCCCTGGCGGTCACACGCGGCGATCTGGTCGTCGCTGATCGCGCCGGATGCCATCACGATATCGGTTTCGCCGCTGCACAGCGCGTCAAACGCGCCGCTCTGCCCGACTGCCGGGTCGATCTGGACGTCGGCTTCCGTATATACTTCCGCGTAGGCGTCGCGGATCGCGCCCACGAACTGTTCTAACTCCGGCGTGCCCTGGATCAACACGGGCGGCGTGTCCTCGTCCTGGGCATACAGCGCTGCCGGGAAAATCAATGTCATCACTACAACGGCCAGCACGAGTGGCCGGATCAAGCGCCAGGGATATGGCATGGGAACCTCTCCTCCAAATTTCAGGGTATAGTTTCTTCGGTTGCGCCTATTTTATGCGCGTGCAATTACTGGGGGACGATTGTACACGCTCACGCCAAGATGTCCAGATTCAGGTCCTGTTTGGGGTATAGTAAGGTGCGTTTTGAAAACAAGGAGCCGCGATTATGACGCCGGAAGCGATACGGTTACTGTACGACTATACCTACTGGGCCTTTGAGCGCGTGTGGACCTGTATTATGCCGCTGACGGACGCGCAGTTCACCCAACCGATTGATTATTCGATGGGATCGATCCGGCATCATGTTGTTCACCTGATGAGTGGCACGGATCGCTGGATGAAGCGCTTACAGGGGGCCGACATCCCGCCGCCCCTGGAATTTGAAGATTTCCCCACGCGGGCGGCGGTCCGGCAGCAGTGGGACGTGATACGGGGCGAGGTGCTGGTCTATGTGCGCGCGCTGGATCAGGCCCAGTTGAACGAGTCCGTTTTGTGGGAAGCCCCATCACGCGGGTTCAGCCAGCACAACCGGCGCTACGAAATCCTGATGCACGTCGCCAACCACATGACCGATCACCACGCCCAGATGTTGGCGATGCTGCACCATCATTTCGGCGCGGCGACAGTTGAACAAGACATGGTGTTTTTCCTGGTCGAGCGCGCGCGAGGGTGAGAGATGGGATCGATTCCGCCTGATACGAATGGGCGCAGCGTGCTGGTACGCGCCTGGTGGGACCTGGTGCGGTTCGGGTTCCGGCTGCTGTATAACGAGATGGCGTTCACGTATGATCTGGTGAGCGCGGTCGTGAGCCTGGGCCAGTGGCGCGACTGGCAGCGGGCCGCGATTCCGCATCTGGCGGCTTCGCCCGGCGCGACCGTGCTGGAACTGGCGCACGGCACGGGCAATTTTCAGATCGATTTACGTTTGAACGGCTATCGAACCATCGCGCTCGACCTCAGCCGCGCGATGGGCCGCATTACCCGGTACAAGCTGCGGCGGTGGGGCGTGCGCCCGTCGCTGGTGCGGGGACGGGCGCAGGCGCTCCCGTTTCCGGATGGGACGTTTCCCGCCGTCGTGAGCACCTTCCCGACCGAGTTCATCATCGACCCGGCCACCCTGGGCGAGATTCACCGGGTTTTGCAACCGGGCGGGCGGCTGGTGGTGGTGTTCGGGGGACTGCTGACGGGACAGGGCGTGATCGAGGAGGGGCTGGAACTGGCCTACCGGGTCACGGGGCAGCGCGGCCCCTGGCCGGTGAACGTCGAGGAACGATTAACGGCGGCGGGGTTTCGCGCGCGCGTCGTGACGGAGACGTTAGCGCGCAGCGTGGTCATGCTGTTCGTCGCGGAGCGGGGGTGAATTCGTGTTGGTGAAAAAACGATTTTGGACGCAGATAAACACAGATGCACGCTGATTTTTAGGTTTTTAATCTGTGTTTATCTGCGTTCATCTGCGTCCTATTTTTTAGTTCGCCAAAACCGCTAATCCCCCGACGGACTCGGCTGCACCTCGGTGACGCGCGTTTCCGTCAGCGCCACGCCCGCTTTTTCCGCCGCCAGAACTTTCTTCAGCGACCAGATACCGACCTCCAACATGCCGTGATCCGGCGGGCGGGTAGTCAAACCCTGAAGCCACAGGTTGGGCTTGATCATGAGGCGGATCAGGGGATTATCGAGGTGCTTGGCGGTGAACCGGATCACCTCGTAGGCGATCCCGGCGATGGGGAAGATCAGGCCCAGGCGCGACAGCAGCAGCACGATCACGCTGTCGGGCCGCCCGGTGACGATGTGGATTACCACCGAGAGCACCACCAGCGTCAGCAAAAAGGCCGTGCCGCAGCGGGGATGTTCAATCGGGTAGGTGTCCGTAATTTCCGGCGTTAGTTCCGCGCCGTCTTCGTAGGCGTTGATGGTTTTGTGTTCCGCGCCGTGATAACCGAATAGCCGCTTGACGTCTTCCATGTGTCCGATCAGCCACATATAGCCGGTTAGCATCAGGAGCTTGATAACGCCCTCGATCACGTCCGCCGCGAGTTTGCTGTGCAGCCCGGTCAATTCCTTCACCACCGCCGACGCCGCCGCCGGGAGCACGAAAAACAGGCCAATGCCCATTGCCAGCGAAACCACGATCAGGGCCGTGCCTGCCGCGCCTTCCAGCGAAAAGTCGATGTCTTCTTCTTCCTCAAGCTGCACGTCCGCCGACCACATCAGGGCGCGCGTGCCCAGGCCGAGCGCGTCCCACAGCATGACCAGCCCGCGTACAAACGGCATCCGGGCGATCCGGCCCCGGTACAGCGCGGCGTTGAGCGGGACCTCTTTGGCGACAATCGCGCCGCTGGGATGCCGGACCGAGACGGCGGCCACGTACTGCCCGCGCATCATGACGCCTTCGATCACGGCCTGCCCGCCGTAGAAAAACTGGCGGGATTCGGCGGATTCTGCGCCGGGTTCCGTATGGGTTTCGTCGCCCGCTGTGGGAGATTCCGGCTGTTCCCGCTGGACGATCTGAAATACCGAGTCCAGCGCGCCGATCAGCGCCATTGCGCCGAACGTTATCCCGCGCCTGATCCGGGCGAGCCGGTGCCGTGTTGTGTGGTGTGCTGACATAGTTCCAAGCTCCAAACTGGTTAAAGGGCCTGACTCGTTCTGATTCACGATGCCAGACCCATTACGCATGACTTTATCACGTCAGATTGTGCCGCGCCGCGCGCCGATTCGCAACCATTGGTACTGTATCGAATTCGGTTGAAAAACGGCCTCACCCCCTCATATCCCCGCGTATGCTCGCATACGACCTCCAGCAGCGCTAGAGCGTGTTATGTACTTTTTACCCCTATCCCCCGGCCCCTTTCCCCGTAAACGGAGAAAGGGGAGACGCGCAAGTCCCTCTC
>JAFGTJ010000032.1 GCA_016934195.1 Anaerolineae bacterium
AGAAAGGAGGAGCAGGTCGCGCCGTTTTCCCCCTCTCCACAACGTGGGGAGGGGGTCAGGGGGAGGGGCTAACTCACGATCACGTTATTTTGTAGTCCTACCACCTGCGTTTATCGGCGTCCCACTCAATAGTTTTACCCGTTCCGGTTCCGTACCGGAAACCGGTTGAGCAGCAGCCACCGGCCCGGCAGCAACCGGCAGCGTAAATATGAAGGTCGATCCCTGGCCGACTTCGCTTTTTACGCTGATGGTCCCGCCGTGCAGTTCGACCAACAGCTTCGTGATCGCCAGCCCCAGCCCGGTCCCTTCGTATTGGCGCGTGTACGATTCGTCCACCTGCCGGAATTCGTCAAAGATCGTGCCCAGGTGGTCGGCAGGAATCCCGATGCCGGTGTCGGTAATGGCGACCTGGACCACGCCCTGCTGCGGATCGTGCCGCGCCGTGACCGTGATCGACCCGGTATCGGTAAACTTGATTGCATTCCCGATCAGGTTGGTCACGATCTGCCGCACGCGCATCGGGGCGGCCATGATGTCCGGCAGCGCGCCGTCATAATCCGACCGGATCGTGATCCCTTTCTGGCTGGCTTTTAGCGTCACTTCGCTTAATACCGCCTCGATCACGGTGGAAATTGCCAGCGGCTCAAGCGATAATTCCAGGCGTCCGGCTTCGATTTTACTCAAATCCAGAATATCGTTGATCAGTTCCAACAGGTGATGCGCGTTCCGAGCCACTTTCTTGAGCCGGTCGGTCTGCACATCACCCAGGTTGCCATACGTGTTTAATAACAGTAACTCGCTGTACCCGATGATCGAGTTGAGCGGAGTGCGCAGTTCGTGGCTCATATTCGCCAGAAACCTGTTTTTGAGTTCGTTGGCTTCGCGCAGTTGGATATTTGTTTCGGTCAGTTGGGCCAACAGTTGGCTTTTAGCGGCATTGGCCTCGGTCAGTTGGGTATTGGCCCCGGCCAGTTGTTTATTGAGGTGGGCCAGCGGGTTAAAAATCTGGTATTGCGTCACAATGCGGGCGATTACCAACATGCTGATCGAGATGGCAAGCGCGTTTTTAGGGAATTTATCGAACAGTGGGACCAGGAACAGCAGCGCTCCGACCAGCATAATGACCGGCGCGAGCCACAACCCGCGCCCGTGTTCCTGGCTGTAGCGGTAGATCGCCAGTGTGGACAGGAGTTGGTAGACGCCCAACATTGCCAGACCGGGCATTCCGCCGGGACCGAGCTTGTAGTAATACTGCGCGCCGTTTGTCGCCGGTTCAAAATCGACATAGACCTTGTCCATCCACAACTGCGGGATCAAATAGGCCAGCAGCACAAACCCGATCCCGGCGACGAGATTGGTCACACGGTTGTTGATGCCCGCAAATCGCGCGCTGAATATGAACAACAGCACATTGTTGATGGCATACAATGACGTGCTGGCATAGATGGCCCGGCGTGGATGGAATTCGAGCACCTGGGCAAAATGGGGAAAAACGCCGATGATGCCCATCGCGCTAAAGACCAGCACAACGACCGCAAACAGCCAGTTATTGAGGTGTTGCGGCGCTGATCCCAGGATGATAAAAGCCAGCGCAAGGCCGATGACGGCGGTCGCGCTGTTCGCCGCTACTCCAATGATCAGGTCTGGTGTCCAGGTCATAATACCATGTGTCCTGTATCGTCCCCAGTGAAAATTTACCCTTTCCAAATCCACAATCGATATTGTATCACTTTTATGCTGTTCTCATCGGGGGGGCGGGGGCGTTCGGGGATGCTCGCGCTTGCCCTTTCAGCCGCACTCTCGCTATACTGGACCCATTGCGCCCGTAATCATACACAGTCCAGAATCCTATGCTCCCAACCCGGCTCGAACTCCGCAATTTTCTCGCCTACCGCCAGCCCGACCCGATCAACCTGGACGGGATTCATCTCGCCTGCCTGACCGGACCCAATGGCGCGGGTAAATCCTCGCTGCTGGACGCCATCACCTGGGCGTTGTGGGGCAAGGCGCGCGCGCGCAGCGACGACGACCTGATCCACCAGGGCCAGACCGATATGCTGGTCCAATTGGATTTTTTGCAAGGCGAGACGCTGTACCGCGTGGTCCGCAAGCGGCAGATGGGCAAAACCGCGCGCACCGGGCGCAGTTCGTTGGACCTGTTTGTGTTCGACGCGGAAACCAACCAGTATCGCGCCATCACCGCGCCTTCGATCCGCCAGACCGACGCCCGCATCGTGGACCTGCTGCGGCTGGATTACGACACCTTTATCCATTCCGCGTTTTTGCAGCAGGGCCACGCTGACGCCTTCACCGTCAAGACATCCGGCCAACGCAAAGCGATCCTGGCCGAAATCCTGGGGCTGGACCAGTGGACCACCTACGAGGAACGCGCTAAAAACCGGCTGCGCCAGATTGACCACGAACTGGGCGTGATCGCCTACGGTCTGGACCAGATCGCCCGCCAGGAAGCCGAGAAACCCGCCCTCCGCCGCGAATTGGAGCTGGCTCAGGCTGCGCTTGATGAGGCGGTTGTTCTGCGCGAAGACGCCGAGGCCCGCTACCGTGAAGTGGCCGGGGCCGAAGACCAGATGGTCGCGGCGCAGAGCCGCCTTACCCGCGCTGAGCACAACATTCACCAGCGCGAGGCCGATCTGGACGAGATCGAGGCTGAAGTCGCCCGTTACAACGCCCAGGCTGTCGCGCTGGAAACCGTCCTCGCGGAACAGGATTCCATCGAGGCCGGGTACGCGCAGTTGCAGGCCGCCCGCACCGCCGATCAGCAGTTAGGCGAAAAATTGCAGGCGATGGCCGCCATCAAGGACCGGTTCAACGAGGTGGACCGCCGCATCGAAGCCGCCCGCGCCGATCTGGACGCCCAGGCGGGCGTTCACCGGGATCGCATCGAGTTGGCTGAACGGGTCGCTGCCGGACGCGAGTCCCTGGCGGGGGAGATGGCCGACGTGCAGGCCGAAGTGGAACACCTGGAACATGAACAAAACCGGCGCGACGGCCTGCGCGAGGCCATCAGTGCGCTGAACGAAGAACACGCCGAGCTTCGCACCGAAAACCGCGCTCTTTACGCCGAGATGCAGGCCATCAAAGCGCGCATCGAGGACGTGCAGGCGGCGGAAGCGACCTGTCCACTTTGCGGCCAGCCGCTCGACGAGGATCACAAGGTCAGCTTGCTGGACGAATTACAGATCGATGGCACGGCGCGCGGCGACCAGCATCGCGCCAACCAGTCCCGCCTGACCGAGATCAAGGACACCATCCGGGCGCACGGGGACGAGATCGCGGCGATTGACCTGGAACTGGTGCGGTTGGATGCGCGGCGCGAGTATCTGGCCGTGTTAGGCGAACGGCTCGCCGCTGCCCAGGACGCCGCCGGGACCGTCCAGACCGAGCGCGCCGGACTCAGCGCCATCGAAGACCTGCTCGAATCGGGCCTGTATGCCCAGGAACTCCAAACACAGCGGACCGCGATCCAGGCCGAGATCGACGCATTGGGCTACGATTCCGACGCCCATTCCGCCGCCAAAGAGACGCTCACCACCTACCATGCCTACGAAAATCGCCAACGTGACCTGGATGTCGCCCTCAAGCAGCTTCCCGATCTCGAAAAGGCCCGCCAGACTATCGAGATTCGCCGCGAACGGGTACACAAGGCGCTGGCCGGAGATCAGGCCGAAGCCGCCGCCGCCCAGACCGAGATCGACGCGCTGCAAGGCCGCGTCGAAGAAGCGCGCCGCCGCGAAGACGAATGGCGCGAACGCCGTCGTCAGGCCGACACCGCCCAGGAAAAACACGTCCGCGCAGTGCAGGCGCTCCAATCGGTGGAAAGCGCCCGCGTCCACAAGGCCCAACTTGAAGCCCGCCGCGCGGATTATGCCGAAGACAAGACGATCTACGAGGACCTGCGCGCTGCGTTTGGCAAGAACGGCGTCCCGGCCATGATCATCGAGGCCGCGATCCCCGAACTGGAAGACGCCGCTAATCACCTGCTCAGCCGCATGACCGAGGGCCGGATGCACGTCCGGCTCGATACGCAGCGCGAAAAACGGACCGGCGGCGTGGCCGAAACACTCGATATCCTGATCAGCGATGAACTCGGCGAGCGTCCCTACGAGTCCTATTCCGGCGGCGAGGCGTTCCGCATCAATTTTGCCATTCGTGTAGCGCTCAGCCAGGTTTTGGCCCGCCGCGCCGGGGCGCAGCTTCGGACGCTGTTTATGGATGAGGGTTTTGGCACCCAGGACGAAACCGGGCGGCAGCGGTTGGTGGAAGCGATCAACGCCGTACAGGATACCTTCGACCTGCTGCTGGTGATCACGCACGTCGAAGACCTGCGCGACGCCTTCCCGGTCCAGATTCAGGTCACGAAGACGCCCGACGGCAGCCGCGTCACCGTGCGGTAGGACTCCGTCATGCCCCTTTCCCTCGATCAACAAAATGCCTACCGTGAACAATATGCCGCCCACCGCACAGGCTGGCGGCCCGCGACTGAAGTCTACGAGTCCCTGGTGCGCGAGCGGCTGCGGCCCGGTCAACGTGTGCTGGACGTGGGCTGCGGGCGCGGCGGCGTGTTGGAACAGCTTGGCGCAGCGGTCGATTTTCCGTTGGGCCTGGACCCCGATCACCGGTCCCTGGCCGAACACCGGCTGCCCGATCTGCCGCGTGTTACCGCGACCGCGTCCGCGCTGCCGCTGCGCGCCGCCAGTGTCGATCTGGTGGTATGCAGTTGGGTTCTGGAACACCTGCCCGACCCGGCCCGCACGTTGTCCGAAGTGGCGCGCGTGCTGCGACCGGGTGGGGCGTTTGTATTCCTCGCGCCGGGAAAATACAGTCCCGCCGCGCTGCTCAACCGGGCGTTACATCCGTTCCAGCGCTGGCTGGTCCCGCTGATCTACGGGCGGGCCGAAGCGGACGCCTTCCCGGTCGTTTACCGCGCCAATACGCGCCGCCGCCTGGATGCGCTGGCCCGTGCCGCCGGGTTGAGCCTGCACACCTTCCGCGCCATCGAAGACCCCACCTATTTTGCCTTTCACCCGCTGGTATTCCGCCTGAACGTGGCGATCACGTGCCTGCTGCCGTCCGGTATGGCGGAGCATCTGGTGGGCGTCTGCGTCAAACCTGTATAAAACTTGTAAATTAAATTTAGTTAAGCTATAATTAACGATTAGTTGTCCTTTCGTTGATAAGCTATTCTGGTCTTTGATGCCATAAGGAGCAACCATGCAAGCCGCCTCTTCCTTCAGCACATCGTCCGATACCGTGACAGCGCTTCAAGACGCCTACACCGAGTTAATATACAAACTGGGCAGCCTGCCGACCTGGATGGCCGTACACAGCACCTACCAGCATTCGGGCGAAGTCATTATAGACTTGCTGCACACGCTGGCTCCCGGCGTACCGTTTCAGGGCGGCACAAGCTGCCAGGGTATCATGACCGAAGCGGGCTACCATTCGGATAACGGGATGAGCCTGGGCCTGTTCGGGCTGCGGGACCCTGGCGGCGTGTACGGGATTGGCTATAAAGAGGTCGAGTCCGGCTCGAAACTGACGGGACGGGACGTGATTCGACGCGCGCTCCAAAACGCGCGGAAAAACACCCCGCCCGCGCTGGTGTGGCTCACCTGCACACCGGGCGATGAAGAAGCCATTTTAGCTGGGATCGAGGACGGGTTGGCCGGGATCAACGTGCCCATCATCGGTGGCAGCGCGGCGGATAATGCCATTGACGGGCAGTGGTATCAGGTGACAAACGGCCAGGTGCTTCATAACGGTGTAGTCGTCACCGTGATGTATCCGTCCCGGCCCGTGCGCCATGCCTTCGACAGCGGCTACACGCCTACCGCGCACGAGGGTATTATCACCAAAGTGATTGGGCGAACCGTCCGCGAAATCAACCGCCGTCCGGCGGCGGACGTATACAACGAGTGGACCAACGGCAGCATTACCCCATACCTGGATAGCGGCAATATCCTGTCGGCCACGACCCTGAATCCGTTAGGCCGCGCCTCGGAATTGACCAGGGGCGTCACGTTTTACCAGCTATCCCACCCCGAAGCGGTACTGGAAAATCGCGCGCTCTCGCTGTTCACTAAAGCCGAGCCGGGGGAAAGAGTGGTTCTCATGGAAAGTTCCACCGATGACCTGATCCATCGCGTGGACCGCATCACGTCCAGGGCGTTGAGCGGTATCACCGCGCCGCAAACCCAGGTAGCCGGGGCGCTGATCATTTACTGCGCGGGGTGTATGCTGACCGTGGGGGACGCTATGCAAGAAGTGGCGCGGCAGTTCCGCGACGCGCTAGGGGGCCAGCCGTTTTTGGGGCTGTATACCTTTGGCGAACAGGGCTGCGCGCCGTTTGGCGAGAACGTCCACGCGAACCTGATGATGTCGATCATCGTATTCGAGAAGTAGCGCCGCTCGCTTCACACAAACAGGCACGATACCGCTGCGCCTGC
>JAFGTJ010000286.1 GCA_016934195.1 Anaerolineae bacterium
CCATTTGCCCAACCCCCGGCCCGCATGGTAACATCCCCCAATTAAATTGCTGCCATATTACGAAATTGAGGTTACTTGTGCCCGATCCCTCCGGCTCTAACAAACGCTGGCGTGTACTACCCCCGATCCCGCCGGAGGTGCTGGACCAACTAAGCGCCTACCATCCCGTGATCGCCCAGGTGCTCTACAACCGGGGCCAGGACAGCGCCGCCAAAGCGCACATGTTCCTGCGCGGCGGCGCGGAAGCGCTGCACAATCCCTTCACCATGCACGGCATGGCGGAAGCCGTCGCCCGCATCCGGCAGGCGATCAAGGACCGCGAACTGATGGCGGTGTACGGCGATTTCGACGCCGACGGCGTGACCAGCACCGCCCTGCTGACCCAGGCATTGGACGCGCTCGGCGGGCGCGTGATGCCCTACATCCCCAACCGGGTTGATGAGGGCTACGGGCTGAACGAGGAAGCGCTGCAATCGCTGGTCGAGGACGGCGTATCGCTGGTGATCACGGTGGACTGCGGCATTCGCGCCGTCGAGGAAGTCGCGTTCGGCAGCACATTGGGCCTGGACATCATCGTCACCGATCACCACTCGGTCGGGGAACAACTGCCGCCCGCGCTGGCCGTGATCGATCCCAAGATCGACGCCAAACTGCGCCTGGAAGAGGGCCGCATCAACGGCTACCCGGAGGACATGCTGGCCGGGGTCGGCGTGGCCTACAAGCTGGCCGACGCGCTGTTCCGCGTATCCCAACGGCAGGACCGCCGCCGGTTTAGCATCCAGTTAGAAGACCTGCTCGACCTGGTAGCGTTGGGCACGGTAGCCGATCTCGCGCCGCTGGATCGCCTGGAAAACCGCGAACTGGTCCGGCGCGGGCTGGACGTGATCAACCGCGCGCACCGTCCCGGCATCTACGAACTGCTGCGTGTGGCCCGCACCGAGCCGGGATCGATCAGCGCCATGAACATCGGCTACACGCTGGGACCGCGCATCAACGCGGCGGGCCGCCTGGACAGCGCCATGATCGCCTACGAGCTGCTGACGGCGGATATGCCCACCGCCGGGGAGCTGGCGCGGCAGTTGCAGGACCTCAATACGCAGCGGCAAACCCTCACGGCGGAAGCGGTCGAAGTGGCGCGGGGACGCGCACTCGATGCGGCGGACATCGATCTGCCGCTGATTTTCGACGCCGGGCCGGAATTCCTGCCGGGGATCGTGGGACTGGTGGCCGGTCGCCTGTGCGAAGAATTTTACCGCCCGGCGGTCGTGATCGAGCAGGGCGAAACCGAATCGCGCGGATCGTGTCGCAGCATCATGGAGTTCAACATCACGCAGGCGCTGGATCAATGTACCGAGTTACTGGTGCGGCACGGCGGGCACGCGCAGGCGGCGGGCTTCACCGTGCGCAACGAGAATTTACCGCTGCTGCGCGACCGGTTGATGGCGCTGGCCGCCGAAGCGCTGGCGGGCTGCGATCTGCGGCCCACGATGGACATCGACGCCGAAGTGCCGTTCGATTACCTGACGATGGATTTGGCCCACCATTTGCAGCAGTTGGAGCCAACCGGTGCGCAAAATCCCGCGCCTGCGCTGCTCACCCGGCGAATGCGCGTGGTCGATTACAAGCGCGTCGGGCAGGATGGGCGGCATTTGCGGCTCAAGCTGACCAACGGCACGACGTTCATTGACGGGATCGCCTTCAAGCTCGGCCACTGGTCGGAGCGAATGCCGCTGCACCTGGACGCGATCTACCGGCTGGAAATCAACGAGTGGAACAATACGTCCCGGCTGCAATTAAACGTGCAGGATTTGCGCCCGGCGGAGTAGGAAAGTTAGCCCCTCCCCCTGGCCCCCTCCCCGCAAGCGGAGAGGGGGAAGCGTTGGGATATCAAGTCCATTCTCCACTTGTGGGGAGGGGATTTAGGGGAGGGGCTAACCGGCGAATCATCACTGAACTTGAACGAGGCAGACAACCCATTGAGCAGCACGCAGTTTTCCCATAGGGGGGGCGGGTGCGAACCAGCGGTTCGTCACACCCGCCCTCTACACTGTACCGGCATTATCACCACCATCATCACCGCGCTGATCGTCCTGGCGGCCCTGCTGCCGGGAATCACGACGCCCGCCGCCGCCATATCACCGGGCGCGGGCTGTTTCGGCGTGGTAGAGGCCTATTTCCGCCCGCAGGACGCCCGCGACCTGGGCGTCTCCTGGGAGCGCATCGTCTTCGAGTGGCCCACCTTCCAGCCCACCGGCCCGGACGAATTTATCCCCGCCATCCCGGAATCGCGTCTGATCGATGCGAAGCAGGCGGGGCGGGAAGTGGTCGGCCTGCTAAAAAATACGCCGTTCTGGGCGTCCGGCGGGAACCTGTTGGGCCTGCCGCCAACCGGCCTGGACCGTCCCATCGACGATCCGCTGAACTACTGGGCCGCGTTCGTCACGCAGACCGTGACGATCTACGGCGACGTGTGGGGCATCGATCACTGGATCATTTTTAACGAGCCGGATTTGCGCCCCGGTGACATCACCTATTACGAGTTCGACGGCGAGGTGGCCGATTATTACCAGATGCTCAAGGTCGCGTATCAGGCGGCGAAAGCGGCCAATCCCGACGCCGTGATCCACGTCGCGGGTATGGCGTGGTGGCCGGACGTGGCTGCCAACCGCGAACCGTACCTGTCGCGCCTGCTCGAAGTCGCCTCCCGCGATCCCGACGCTCACCAGAACGGTTTTTTCTTCGACGGGGCGACCGTTCACAGCTATTTTGGCACCGACAATTTATGGGATATGCTGGCCGCCACCCGCGCGATCCTGTGGAATTACGGCCTGATGGACAAAACGATCTGGATCGGGGAAACCAACGCCCGCCCCACCTTCGACTCGACGATCCGCGTGCCCGATCACCCGCTGTTTGAAGTGTCACTGAACCAGCAGGCCGACTACGTGGTCCAGGCGGCGGCGCTGAGTCTGGCGGCGGACGTGGAATGTTTCGCCATTTACCGGCTGTACGACAATCATTTTCTGCCGGGAGCCAGCGAACCCTGGGGTTTGGTGCGCGTGGACGGGTCGCGCCGCCCCGCGTTTGAGGCGTACCAAACCGTGATCCGCGCCTTTGGTGGGACGGAACGCGCGCGGCGCTTCGCCAGCGATCACGCCCTGCTGGTCACGCTGGAACAGGATAGGCACACCGTTTACGTGGTCTGGGCGCGGGAAGCGGTCCCGGTGCGGTTCCACATCGCGGCGGACGGCGCGGATCACGCGGCGCGATGGCTGCGGCTGGACGGCGTGGCCGATGCGATCACGCCGGTCCAGGTGCCGGGCGCGGCGGGTTGGTGGTTCGTGGTGGACGCTCCCGGCGCGGCCCTGAATATCACCGGATACGTCGCGGTGGCCGGAACGCCCGCGATCCTGGTGATCGACGGTCCGCCGCGTAATGTGTGGGTGCTGGTACAAGGGAAGTATTGGACGTTACGATGAGACGTAATGACGTTTGCCCGATGATCGAAGAACGGCCTCACCCCCTGGCCCCCTCTCCATTTGAAATGGAGAGGGGGAAAAAAAGACTCGAACACACGCCTTTAAGCCCCCTTTCCCCATCAAAGATGGAGAAAGGGGGTTGGGGGATAGGGGCCGTTTTTCTGATCCTCACCCTCCTCGCAGGCGCGATCCTGCCCGCCCACGCCCAACCGGACACGCGGACGGCGTGGCGCTTCGGCGTGACCGGGACCGCGTATTCCCCCGCCGACCTGCGCGATCTGGGCGTGGGCTGGCAGCGCGTCACGTTTGAATGGGCGACCTTCCAACCCACCGGGCCGGATGACTTCGACACCGATGCCGTCGATCCCGCGCTGCTGGAATCCGCCCAATCCGGCGGGCGCGAGATCGTGGGCCTGATCACCGGTACGCCCGCCTGGGTCTCGGACTCCGGCGAATTGCACGCCGTCCCGACCGGGCTGGACCTGCCACCGGGCGATCCGGCCAACGTGTGGGCGGCGTTTATGCGGCGGCTGGTGACGTTTTACGGGCCGTTGGGCGTGCGGCGCTGGATCATCTACGACGAGCCGGACGTAGGGATCGGTGAGGGGCGCGTATCTTTCGCGGGGAACGTGGACGAGTACGCGCAGTTGGTCCGCGCCGCCGACCGCGCCGCCGCGTCGGTTGATCCGACCGTCCTGATTCACCTGGGGGCGCTCAACTGGTGGGTTGATGCTGCTGCCGGACGCGAACCCTATCTCGCGCGGCTGCTGGACGCCCTGCGCGTGGATTCTGGCGGGCCGGGATTCGACGTGGTGACGCTGCGCGTGCGGACCGGTACCCAGGCCACCTGGGACATGATCGCGGCGGCGCGCGCGATCCTGGCAGCGGCCAATAGGGGCAGCACACCGGTCTGGCTGGAAGCCAATATCAACCCCGATCCCGGCGCGCTGCTCGGCGTAACGCCCCAACAGCAGGCCGATTATATAGTCCAGGCAGCGGCGATCACATTGGCGGCGGGCGTCGAACGGCTGGCGATCCTCGATCCGCCGGGGCTGATTGGGCCGGACGGGACGCGCCTGCCCGCTTTCGACGCCTACCGGAATATGATCGGGCTGGTGGGCGCGGCGCGATCCGCCACTCATTATCCCCATCCCGCCGCCGATCTGGTGGAAATCGACACGGGCGGCGGGTGGGTATATATCCTGTGGGCGCGGGATGCGCTGGCGGTCCAGGGCGTGATCACGTCGCCGGGGGTGGACGAAGCCGGGCGGCAGTACGCGCCAGGAACCGGATTCGCGGCGGTCCGGTCCTTGCCGGAAGAATGGCCCGCCTCGTTTACGGTCGATGCGCCCGCCGCAACCCGCGATGCCAACGGCTATTTGACGGTAGCCGGATCACCGCGCGCGCTGGCGCTGGACGATCCCGGCGATTTCTACCGCGTGGTGTATCTGATTATCAACGGCGCGTATGTCCGGCTGCGATAAAGCTCCCCCCGCCTGGGCGGTATTCCTGGCGCTGGCCTGCCTGTATATGCTGTCCATCGGGCGCGGCTTTTATACCAGCGACGGCGACGTGATGTTCCAGACCACCGCCGCGCTGGTCGAGCGCGGGACGTTCGCCCTGCCGTCCGATCCCGCCCTGCCCCAAATCATCGCGGGCGCGGACGATATCACGTACTACAGCAAATACGATCCGGGCCTGCCGCTGCTGATGGTCCCGTTTTACGCGGCGGGCGACCAGATCGGCGCAATCAACCGGGCGCACCGCTACAGTCTGGCAGCGCTGGCGGTCCTGCTGGTTCCGGCGCTATCGGCGGCGGGCGCGGTGAGCCTCACCCCTAAATCCCCTCTCC
>JAFGTJ010000287.1 GCA_016934195.1 Anaerolineae bacterium
CCGACGCCGCCCTTACCGCTGCTGACGGCGATGATGCTTTTGATCGGCATGTTGATCTGGCTCGAAATGCGCGAATCAGTCGGGACTTTAGAGTCCCACGTGATGGTTACATCGGTAATGCCGTCCACCTGCGTCACGGCGTCTTTGGCCCGCTGGTACATCACGTCCTTGAGCGGGCAGGCGGGCGTCGTCAGGACGATGGTAAAATGCGCCACGCCGTCGTCGGAGACGGTCAGGTCGCGCACCATGTTTAACGTCACCAGATCGCGGTGGAGTTCCGGTTCGATGACTGTGCCCAATGCCGCCATCACCGCATCGTGTAGGGTTTGATTACTCACAAAATCACCTCAAATTCGTTTGGTATGGTTCACAACTTGGCAGATTATAACGCAATCGGGGCGGGGCGGGGTGGGAGAAACGGGTTAGCTTCTGTCCTCATTAGAATGGGACGCAGATGAACGCAGATAAACACAGATTAAAAAACAGAAAATTGGTGATCAGGTAGGACAACAGAATAGCGTGAAGCCCCTCCCCCTGGCCCCCTCCCCACGTTGTGGAGAGGGGGAAAATGGCGCGACCGGCTCCCCCTTTCTCTGTTTACGGGGAAAGGGCCGACCAGAGGTCGGGGCCGGGGGGATAGGGACTAACCGTGCTGCCCACCGGACCGAAATAACAACTTGGGGGTGATGTCAGCGTATTATAGGATGACCGTGTATATTTTCGTGGCTATGTTTCGTGGCTATGTAGGGAGAAAGGACCGGCGCAGTGATGGTTATACTACGACGAGTGGTTGGGGTTGGACTGGTGCTGAGTATAGGTCTGCTGCTGGCGGCGTGCGGTGGCGGCGAAGAACAGCAGGGCGTTGACCTGGAAGTAGCGGAGGGCGCGCGTCCGACGGAAACGCCGACACCCGTGCCGACCGACGCGCCCGCCGTTGAGGGCGAGGGCGAACCGCTCAGCGGGCGGTTGGTGTACCTGAAGGGCCAGGGATTTGAAATGCTCGATCTGGCAAGCGGCGAGGTGACGACCTTCACCGATTTGCGGCAGGCCAGAGGACAGGCTCCTATTGTGTCCTACAGCCCGGTGAACTTTAACGCGAACGACTCGACGCGCGGGCTGTTCGTGGCCTTCCCGGATATTGGCACGATGGACCTGGAAACGAACGAGATCAACGCCATTCCCACCAACGGCACATTCGTGAACCAACTGGGTATTTCGCCGGACGGGGAATGGTTTTTCGTGGTGATGGGGGGCGGTTATATCACCCGGCTGGCGGTCTTTTCCTTTGATGGATCACAGAGTTATTCGATTGGGGCCAGCAGTTCAGTCTTTTACCAGGGTCAGTGGACGCTCGATTCCCGGTTCATCTGGTTCGAGATTCCCCAGGATGGCGCGGCAGACGGGGCAGGCGGTGATGCCGCTGAAGTCGAGCCGCCGCTGCTGATGCTGCTGGACTTGGCGACCGGCGAGTCGGCTCCGCTGGGCGCGGACGAGGTATACGAGGTCTTCCAGGGGAATTTGTATCTTGTTTCGCCGGATGGCAGCCGGTTTGCCAACGTGCCGATTGGGTTTGGCGCGGACGCTGCCCCGGACGATCCCGACGCCTGCTTCGACTCGTTCGTGGAACTGTACGATCACCCGTTCACGACCGCTGACCAGAACCCCCAGAGCGAGGTAATTTACACCGAGGCGGGGTTGGTCGCGTCATCGCCGCAGTGGTTGGACGACGATAGACTGCTGTTCGTGCGGCTCGGTGAAGGGACGTGCGGCGAGGTGGAAGGTGAGCCGGAGCGCCAGATCATGCTGCTGGACCTGACCGCCGATCCGCCGCAGCCCGTCGCCGTCGCCGGACCCATCGGCAGCGCGGACGATCCCAATGCGCGGGACGGTGGGGGCCGTTTCCTGAGTCCGCTGTATTCGCCGTCGCCGGACGGGGAATATATCGCCTGGGTGGATGGTGGGCGGCAGGCCGGTGAAACGCTGATCCGGGTGACGCACGTTGCCAGCGGGACGACTCAAACCGTCGTGCGCTTCAGCGAAACCGAGTTTGCGGATTCCGCCAGTTATATTGAAAACGGACTGCTGCGGCAGGTGCAATGGTTAGAGTAGCGCTCGAATCATGTGAGAAAACGGTATAGACACTGGTGTTTAAAGCATAATTCCGGTGCGGCACAAACCCCCGGCGAACCTGCACGCTTTCGCCGGGGAAGTGCTTGCGGTACAATGCTCCCATTGCTCATCTGAACTCGCTATGTTAGCGTAAGGATTCTCTAGCGTGCCTGCGTCCCCTCCTCTAACAATTAAGCCGATTCCGCTGCCTTCCGACCTGGATGGAGCGACCGTGCTGCTGGCTGATCGTGATAGTTACACGGTCCAGGCGCTTCAACAAGGATTTGAGGCGGGCGGCTACCGCGTGCTGGTGACAAGTTCCGGCGCGCAGGCGTTGGAACTGCTGGCCGAACTGCGCCCGAACGTGCTGCTGCTGGGCACCGAACTGGCCGACATGGACGGGTTGGTGGTCTGCCGGACGGTTCGCGCGCGCGGATCGGGGCAGTTCACGCCGATGATTCTGATGGCTTCGCCCCGGCAGGTTAACCCCACTGGCGGGCCGGATTATCTGGTCGATGCCATGATCACCAAGCCGGTTGAACATGGCGAATTGATGAAATGGTTGTGGCACTTGCTCCGTATGAAACAACGGTTTGACCGCGTGCAGCGCGAGAACGAACAGTTGCTCGAAGAACTGCGCGAGGTGGAAAAGCTCAAATCCGAGATTATCACGGTGGTATCGCACGAACTGCGGACCCCGTTGGTGCAGGTCAAGGCGGCGGTGTCGCTGCTGGCCGAGGAGATCGACAAAAACGGCCCGCGCGATCAGCAGATACAGATCGCAAACATGGCGACTCAGGCGGTGGCGCGGCTGGAAAGCGTGATCGAGAATATCCGCCAACTGGACCAGACGCAGCGCGTGCGGCTGGAACCGGTCGCCATCGAAGAATCGGTCGATCTGGCGATCCGGTACCTGGAACGCAGTTGGAAATCGCGCCACGCTGCCGAGCGCGTGCGCAAACACCTGGCCGCGCCTTTGCCGCCGGTCTGGGGCGACAAGAAGGCGTTGGCCCGGCTGCTGCAACTGCTGTTGGACAATGCGCTGAAGTTCAGTTCGGAGGATTCGCTGGTGTTTGTGCTGGCGAAACCGGGCGGCAATAAGACGGTGCTGATCGG
>JAFGTJ010000288.1 GCA_016934195.1 Anaerolineae bacterium
TCGATCAGATTGAACTGTATTAAGCCGTGTAGGGGGCAGATTGAACTGCCCCCTCTAACTCAATCCGAAGTACAGATGATGGCATTGGGATCGGTTGTGGATGGCGAGCACCCGTCCGGTGGAAAATCCATAATCTCAAGATCATCAAACCATCCGGTGATCTGGGAGAAGCCCCTGATCACATCATCATCCGTCGTTTTGACCGTGAGCCAGACCTGCCACACATAGTCGAGATCGAGGACACGGTTGGACCGGTCGTTCTCTGGACGGTGGTAATCGGGCACCGCAAACACGCCTCCCCAGGAGGTCAGAAGATCGGGATCGGTGTCGAAGGGAAGGGAAACGCGATCCCAGTGATCCGTTATGGGAACCCACATACTGTACTGCCAGTGCTCGCCATAATCTGAATCGGCGTCAACAATAGTTACGGTCACTTCGGCCCCGTACAAGCGCGTGACTCGTTCAGGAGCCGCAAGTTTCAGGCCAAATGACAGCCGGTCCCCGCCTGACCAATCCAGAAGACCTGTACAGGGTGTCAGGACCATTTGCATGTAGCGCGGCTGGCCGGTCTGGTACGGCACATTGGATTCAACCCGCAAAGAGTTCTCGTCAGCCGCCCAGGGCGCGAATTCAGTTCCATCCACAAACAGCTCGATAGTGGCCCCGGCGCTCGCCTGAACCGGCCAATGACGGCGCGCGACCTCATCGCTCGCGTAGTCGAAGCGGGTAATGACAAGCTCCCCGCGATCAGCCTGAACAACGGCAGGCACGGAATCAGGACCATCAAACCACTGGTGGATAACCTGGCCTGCGGGTTTACCCAACACCGTATAGCCCGGATCACCTTCTCCTTTGGGGAAAACCTGACAGGCCGCGCTGGGATCAAATTGCCAGATAAAGGCCCCGTTCATCCATGACTCGTCAGTCACGTTCGTAAAAAACGCCTCGTAAGCATTGGCCTGACCGACCCCATCATATTTCAGTTCCCCTTCGATGACTTCCCCACTGCCACCGCCTGATCCGCTGGGTTCCTCTTCAAAGTAGTTTGGCCCGCGTGTCACCCAGGGACTGAGCGCCACGCGGTCAATGCTCCGGTAGCCGATTTCGGCAAACAGCACGGGTTTGCCATGCAGCGCATACCAGTTCCGAAAAATACCGAGCACCCATTCCTGCCATTCTTGCGTGAGGGTATCAACCTCTGGTGTCGGGTCATCCGACAGCCGGAGATACACCGTAACCGACGCATAATCCAACTCATCCCAAAACCATGTGGCGATTGTGGGACGCGCGCTGCCATCAATTGCGCCAATGGTGGCCGCGTAGGTGAGCGCCCCATCGAAACTATACGCGCTGTACACAGTTTTAACGGCATTGATGACCGTGTGCCACCCATCCAATACGGCAGGAGCCGTCATTGATTCCTGCTCGGTCCCGATACACAGCAACTCGACGCCGTGCATGGCGGCAACGATTGCATAGTGACTCATGAATTGGGCATAAGATGCAAACCAGGCATTTACATCATCCGGCATGATCTCGCCGCGCCAGCCCCCGGCTTTGACTTCGAGGTGGGGTTTCAACATCACCTGCATCCCTTTGCCATGAATGTAGTCAATCAAGTTACCCAGGTCATCAGGGTGAGACGTTGATGTATAGTCGTATACGGTGAGACGTGAATCCGGGGCGATCTCGGTGCTCGCCATTTCATCCTGGTACCAGTTTATAATCAACGCGATAGAGTTAACGCCAAGCGTTTCAAGTTCGTCAACCAGTAAATAGGCATTACCAACGGGTGAAAATGCCGACGCGGAATACCCGGCAAGGCTGGCTCCCTTAAAAGGCCAACTGGCTACGGCTTGTGGCTGTGTTTCGGGTCCTGACGCCTGGACAGTCCGCCCCGCAGTGAGATTTGATCCGCAAATCAAACCTATCAGTAGACAACCCATCACTACACATAGTTTGGTGCGCAAAGAAGCAGATTGGTGTGTCATTTTATTCCCCGCAACAATACTCGTCGTACCATGATCTTAAAATCTTAAACGAAACCGGGCGCATACCTGGATTGAGACACGCTGATGACGCGCAGTTACCCCCCGCCGACCTGCACCAACTCCCGCGTGAAGGTCGTCAGGCTCTCGCAGCCGTCCGCCGTGATCACCACGTCATCCTCGATCCGCACGCCGATCTCGCCCGGCAGGTAAATGCCCGGTTCGATGGTGAAGACCATACCCGGTTCCAGGATTTGGGTATTGCCCTCGACGATATTGGGCGATTCGTGCGCCTGCAATCCCAAGCCGTGCCCGGTCCGGTGCGTGAAATAGTCCCCGAAGCCCGCCGCCTCGATCTCGCGGCGCGCGGCGCGATCCACCTCCTGCGCGGAAAGACCCGGTCTGGCGGCGGCGCGTCCTGCCGCGTTAGCCGCCTGCACTGCCGCGTAAACGTCCTTGAAACGGTCCGACGGGGGGCCAAAACTGAACGTCCGCGTGATGTCCGAAGCATAGCCGCCGACCGTCGTGCCGAAGTCGAGCAGCAGCGGTTCGCCGGGACGGATGGCGCGGTCGGTCGGTGTGCCGTGCGGCAGCGCCGCGCGCAGTCCGGTCAGCGCGATTGGCTCGAAGGGCACCGCTCCGCCGCCGCGCTGAAGTTGTTCCATCACGAGCAAACCGGCGATCTGCTGCTCGGTCATACCGGGCCGCACCGCGTCCAGCACGGCCTGGAGCGCCGCTTCGCTGATGGCAATCGCGGCGCGCAGGTGGGCGATCTCGTCGGCGCTTTTATGCAGCCGCAGACCGGCCAGCGCATCGTCCGCCGGAACGAGGTCCAGGCCGGGGATCGCGCCGCGCAGGGCGTTAGCTTCAAGCAGCCGCATCGCCAGCGTCTCGACGCCGAGCCGTTTGCCGTCCAGGGCCAATTCCGCCGCCGCTGCGGTCAATGCGCCCGCGTAACCGTCGGTATCGGTCCAGCCAAAAATGTGAAACGGGATATCGGTCGCGCGCAAGCGGTCGGCTTCCAGCGAGGGCACGACCGCCACCGGGTCCGCGCCGGGCCGGAAGATGATCACCAGCAGACGCTCCATCAGGTGAAAGTCGATGCCGGTGATGTAGCGCAGGTGCGCGCCGGGGATCAGGGCCACGCCGTCCACTCCGGCGGCGGCGGCGATCTCAGCGACCTGTTGTACTCGTGGGTGGGTCATGCGGTAATACGCTCCTTCCCGTGCGCAGGGCGAGCCAGTCCCGCCCCGGCGACAAAACCAATTTTCTGCCGCCATTATAACGCGCGATCCGGTGGGTATGGTCGGATTGGGAGTAGAATTTTTCACCGCAGAGGTCGCAGAGCACGCAGAGCACGCAGAGACAAAAGGAATTGATACCGTTGGCGAATTGAGCGCGGGATGATCGAAAAACGGCCTCCCCCCCTATAATCTCGCGTGCGCGGAGCGCACACCTCCACCCGAGACGTTTACCCTCGCTGGCGCTCGGCCACACTATGGATAGGGGGACTTGCCGAGGCACATGACACGCCTCTCCCCCTCTCCAACCCATTTGGAGAGGGGGCCGGGGGGTGAGGCCGTTTGTTACGCACGCGCCACAAATCGGCAACGGGTTGTTCGTGGCCCCCCCGCCACCGGCGGGTGACGGTTGACGAAACGCCCGCGCTATGCTACACTGCACAGCCAAAAGATTAGGAAAATCTAAGGGAAAGGACAGGGCCATAAGCGCTGGAGATTACCGGGTCAACGACCGGATTCGCGCCCGTGAAGTTCGCGTCATTGATGAAAATGGCGAAAATTTGGGTGTGATTCCCCTACCCAAAGCGTTAGCCGTTGCTGCCGAACGGGAACTTGATCTGGTTGAGGTGGCACCGAACGCTACCCCGCCTGTTTGTCGTATTATGGATTTCGGCAAGTTTCTGTACGAGCGTGCCAAAAAAGAACGCGAGGCGCGCAAGCAGCAGAAGCAGGTTGAGGTCAAAGAGATCCGGTTGAGGCCGAAGACTGACGATCACCACCGCGGTTTTAAGGTACGCGATGCGCGCCGCTGGCTGGAAGAGGGGATGAAGGTCAAGGTCCGTATCCGGTTCCGGGGGCGTGAAATCACGTACCCGGAGATTGCGCGCACAATGCTCGACGAAGTGGCGAAAGACCTGGACGATATCGCCGTAATCGAGCAGGCCCCCAATATGGAAGGCCGGACGATGCTCATGGTGTTGGCTCCGTCGCCGGACAAATCGAAGTCGTAGCGGTCACTCTGCCGCGATTTCGCACCGTTTGGCGGCCCCACACCGGGCAGGACTCGCAGTATCCGCGCCGCACGTTCTTGTGCGGTGTTGGTATGTTTATAGGGAGAATGCTCTCGTGGCTAAAACAAAAACCAAGAAATACAAGATCAAGACCTACAAGGCGGCGGCCAAACGTTTTAAGATCACCGGATCGGGCAAGGTGATGCGTTCCAAAGGCGGCAAGAGTCACCTGCGCCGCCGCAAAGCGCGCCGCACCAAGCAGCAGCTTGACAAGATGCAAACAGTCACCAACAGCGCCGAGGTTCGCCGCGTGCGCCGGTTGGCCCCTTACCTGGGCAAATACAAGCAGAATCCCCCGGCGTAAGTCGGGCGGTCAAGGAGTCGAAATACCATGACGCGAGTAAAGGGCGGCTATACGACGCGCCGCCGTCATAAGAAAGTTCTGAAGATGACCAAGGGGCAGTGGGGCACCAAGCACAGCCTGTTCCGCCGCGCCAACGAAGCCATGATGAAAAGCCAGTGGTACGCCTACCGCGACCGCCGCGTCCGCAAACGCGACCTGCGCCGCCTGTGGATTGCGCGCATCAACGCGGCGGCCCGGCTGAACGGCATGTCCTACAGCCGTCTCATTCACGCGCTGAAGCAGGCTAATATCGAACTGGACCGCAAGGTGTTGGCCGATATCGCGGTGCGCGACGCGGCGACCTTCGCGTCCATCGTGGCGACAGCCCAGAACGCCTAGCTTTTCCGCTCTGTACAA
>JAFGTJ010000289.1 GCA_016934195.1 Anaerolineae bacterium
ATTCAAATCAGAACATTTATTCTATCACCTGTCCGGTTTTGCCGCCAGAATCCAATTTGCCACTTTACTCAGATTAAAATCTAAATTATAGTATTTATATATCTCCTAATTTTATGAGGACATGCTACATGTCGTCCCTAAAACGCCTGTTCGTGCTTGGTTTGATCGTGATCCTGGGGCTTCAACCTGCCTGGATGGTGGCTCACGCGCAGACTGGCGAGCAACCCGTCATCCAGTACAACACGCCTCTGATCGTCACTCTCCCCCCTGGACAAACCGTGATCCGAACCTTTATGGTCGCCCAGGATGATAATTTTGACATTCGCCTCACGCGCCTTGCCGACTACCCCTACACGGCGCTGCTGCTCGATCCCGCGCAGCAAACCACGCCGCTCCCTCTCGATTCCGGTGGCAACAGCTTTTTTTCGGTAGCAGAAGCGCCCCAAAGCGGGGAGTACTCGCTGGTGTTCCAGGCCAGCGAGACCGGGGGAGATTTACTGATCCTGGTGAGCAGCACCACTGTGGTCCCTGTACCGCTGGCCCTCGGTGAGACGGTCGTGTCGTTGGAAACAACTGGCGCGCGCTTCCTGCTGGAATCGCCCGGTTTGTCTGGCAACATGCGGCTGTCCATCGACCTTATGCCGGGTTCCCAACCCGGTACGCTGTCTGCTTTCACGCTGATCGAGCCGGGCACCGGTGACGAGGTGCTGGCGGTGCGTGAGGGTATTATGTCCGGTCTGACACTGGTGCTCCCGGCTCAAACGCCGCTGGTGCTGGCGTTCCAACCGGGCACGGCACCGTTCCAACTCCAGTTGAACTGGTCCCCCGTCTCCTCGACCAGCCAGATTCCGACCCCGACCCCGGTTGGCGAACTTCCGACTCCTACGCTGAATCCCGCGCTCCCTACGCTGACACCTCCGCCTACCGTCGTGGGCGTGTGCCAGGTCGCGTTTGCAGGTCCGGTGAATATCCGCACCGGCCCCAGCACTGCGCACCCGGTCATCGGCGCGGGCAATCCGGGCACAACGTTGATCGTGACGGGGCGGAACTCCGACTCGTCGTGGTGGCAGGTGGACCTGAACACGCAGGCGGGATGGGTGTCTAACCAGATTCAACAGGTGATCACACAGGGCGATTGCAGCGCTATTGCCCTGGCGAGTTTCCCACCGCCGCCGACTCCCACCCCCACTTCAACCCCTACGCCCACGTTCACGCCGCCGCCCACCTTCACGCCGACTCTGACACCAAGTCCAACCGCGACCTACACACCGGTCGCCGCCGCCACATTGAACTATTCGCTGCCGCCCAACTACGGATCAACCGCCCTGTCTTCTGGCTTCGTGCCCGATCCGTACACGACCGGCATGACCTCTGGCGGCCCGGTGGATGTCTCGTATCTCGGCGGCGGCTGCTCCGGCTTCGTGACCTCTGCGCCGGATTTCAGCGTGAACTATACGGCGGGCGCTTTCCCGGTCCTGCGGTTCTATTTCATTGGCAACGGGGATTCAACCATGGTGGTTAATACGCCGGGCGGGAGCTATGTCTGTGTCGATGATTCGTTTGGGACGCTGAATCCCACCATTGACTTCAATAGTCCGTCGTCGGGCCGTTACGATATCTGGATCGGCAGCTACGCGGTGAATACAACGGTGGCCGGAACATTCTACGTTACGGAGAATACGGGCAATCACCCGTAAAAACATACGTGGCATGACATGTCGGGGCGTATGGCGATACGATCCGGCAGAAAAACGGGAATTTGCCCCCAACTAAAAACCCGGCCCCATGATTTTATATGGGGCCGGGTCTGGTTCTGGTCGCCCAAAATGTATACTTTGTCCCACCTTACGGTGAAACCAAATAGGCCCCGCACAACCCGTAGGGCGGGACCCATGTGTCCCGCCGCCGATGACGACCGAACGGTTACTCGGAGGCACACGCGGGTGCCGCCCTACAACGTGGCCTATCATAAATAGCATGATACGGATTTGAATAGGTTCATCCATTAGCTTGCGATCTTATTTTCGGGGATCAATATATCTCCCCCCGGCCCCCAACACCGCCCGTGCGAACCCGTCTCTTAATTCCGGCTCCGGCCCGGACTCCCCCGCGACTGGCGGCCAGTGGCGGTGAAACGTCTCGGTGAAACGGAGCGCCTCGCGGACGGTCTTCAGTTTGCGCCGCCGCTTGAATAACTCGTGCTGCGACGTGTGGCACTCCATCGCCGCGATTTTGGCCTCGCGCCAGGGCGTGATATCCAGCGCGAGGTGGGCCGGGTCGCTGATATTCCACAGCCGGTCCTCGATCTCCGGTACGCGCGCCGCCACGCCGTACACGCTCACGTCGATCTGCTGTTCCTTGACCGCACACAGCACGGCCTGATGGACCTGGATATGCGCCGGGTGTCCGTATTCGCCGTCGGAACCATGCGTCAGCACCACGTCCACACCCTGCACGCGGATCAAGTCCCCGATCCGCGTGGCGAGTTCGTCCGCGTCCGCCGCGAAACCGAATAACCTGTCACCGGGGCCGATCACGGGGTCCTCGTAACCCAACTGCATCACGGTCGCCGCGCCGAGCGCCGCCGCCGCGTTTTTCAATTCGAGCGCCCGTACCGCTGCCAGTTTCGCGGGCGAATCCACGCCGGGCAGTCCGCCCGATTCGCCGCCGCGCCCATCGGTCGCGCATACGATGTATACCGGGACGCCCCGCGCGCTCAGCATCGCCAGCGTACCGCCTACCATGATCGTTTCGTCGTCGGGGTGTGCGCCGATCATCATCACGCCGCGCGGCAGTGTGGATTCTTCCGTCATCGCCGGAAATCCAACCGCTTGAGGTCCACCGCCGGACCATCGGTGCAGGCTAATATCGTCCCTTTCGGCGCGGGAATCTGGCAGGCCGTACACGCTCCAACGCCGCACGCCAGCCGTTGGTAAAACAGCCCACTCACGTAGCCATCGGGGATCAGTTGGTGGCGGAGTTGGTACAACTGGTCGTACAGCGCGCCGTAGACCTGTTCCTGCGCCAGCGGAGGAGCCAGCGCGATCACCTGGTCGGCCCAGTTGAGCGTTTCCACCTGATCGGGCCATTTCCAATCGGTATCGCCGCGCAGAATTTCGACCTCCGGCGGCAGCAGTTCCAGCGGGTAGCGGGCCGCGTCCGCGTGGAGCACCAGTGTCACCGCCGCGCCGCCCGCGATCAACGTGCGGGCCAGCAGGATCACCGTAGTCGGCATGGTGTGTGCGATCAGCAGCATGTGGCGCACGTTGGCCCGGAGCGGGATCGGGCGTCCGACCGGGGAGAGCAGGCTGAGCACCTGTCCTGGCCTGTAGGAGAGGCCGGGGGGAAATTCGACCGTCATGTGTCCGGCGCGCACCGCCACCGGAATCCACTGTTCGCGCAGGTACGGATGCCAGCCGGGATTGTCCACCGGCCACGCGAACACCGACTGGCCCGGTTGGAACTGGGCCAGGGCCGCATCGACCGACAGTTCCAACTGCTGAATGTCGGCGGATACGCGGCGGACTCGTTCGATAATGGCTCGTGTTTCTCGCATGGGGCAAGCGTACAATGAGCCGCGCGGAAATGCAAGCAAAAACGGGTGATTCCTGGGTGTTGGAAAAGTTGTCTATCGCTGGCGTTACCAAAAACTAAAAACCAATCACTAAAAACTCTGAATCGCGCCAAACCCCAAGATCGTCTACAATGCCCTGCTATGTCTCAAAAAATACTGGTACTCACACTGGTTCTACTGTGCGCCGCGCTGGTGATCCTGGCATCCCCGGTGATGCAGCCAGCGCCCATCAGCGCGCAGGAAGGCGGCAGCACGCTCACCCCCGCGCCCTCACCGGAAATTCACTTCGGGCCGGTAGTGGTCGGACTGCCGTTTAGCGATACTTTCGATACCACCGCCATGAACTGGATCGCGTCCGGCGCGTGGCGGCTGGATACCGATTTCGCCTACGATGGCACCGGCTGGTTTGTGGACGGCAGCCAGCGCAACGTCGAAAGTTTCCTCGAATACAGCACCATGATCGATCTCGCCGGAACGCAGCAGGGTATACAACTGATGTTCCGGCAAAAAGGCACGCTGCCCGACAGCGATTTTATTGCCATCGATCTCAGCCTGACCGGGGGCGAAACGTGGTTCATGGTCGATATGCAAACCGGCATCCAGACCGCCACACAGACGGGTGCTCAAACGGACGCTCAATCAAATGGCTGGCAGCTACACGTTGTAGACCTGAGCGAATACCGGGGGCAGGTGGTCCGGCTGCGTTTCCGCGTATTTACCGGCGTGATGCCCGCGCCGGATGAGGAAATCCAGCCCGGTCTATACCAGATCGATAACGTGTCGATCCAGTATGTGGCTGCCAGCGATCCGTTAGTGGCCGAACCGCTGTGGCAGGGTGCAAGTACCCTGATGGGCCTGCATCTCGTCGTGGGGAGCCGCGAGGAGCCGGTATTGGACCTCGTGAAACGGATGCGCGATATCGGCTGGCCGGTCGGCACGATCAAGGGCACGTCCAGCACGGAAAAACTGCTGAACGAGATCGCGGAAATTTCGCCCGAAACCGTGATCGTCTACCGCTCGCTGCACACCGGCTACGGCATGATCGACTGCCCCAATACCAACAATTCCCCGGTGGACGAGGCGCGTACCTGGATGGCCGGGATTCGCCCCTACTGGCGCGAGGTGAACGCCGATTACTACGAGGTCATCAACGAATGTCTGCCGCCGCTGGACTGGCTGATCGAATTTTCGATTGAAACCATGCGGATCGCCACCGCGCAAGGCGACTGCCTGCTGCTGTTCTCGTTTGGACCCGGCAACCCCGAACTGTACCAGTTTGCCCAGTTGCAGCCCGTGCTGGAATACGCGCTGGCGAATCCCTGCAAACCGGGACGCTATCACGGGATCGCGCTGCACGCCTACGGGATCGGCCTCTCGACGCTGGTATCGGAATCGGGCATCTATCTCGGCTTGCGCCACCGGCTGTATTACGCCGACATGGTGCCCCGCGTGCCTAACCTGACCGATCTGCCCGTGTACCTGACCGAAGCCGGACCGGGCAACGGGTCGTCACCGTTCACCTGCGATCAGGTGACGCGCGACGTGATCCAGTATACGCAGCAGTTGGAATACGATTCGTATATCAAGGGTTTTCACCTGTGGACGGTGGGCGGCGCGCCGGGGCGCTGGCTGGACGTGACGCCCTGCCTGCCCATGATCGGGGACGCGCTGGTCAACTACTATTCCCAGAAACCGCGCCCCACGCCGTCGCCGTAGGGCCGACTCATGCTAACAAAAAGATCACCGCAGAATAACGTGATCGACTTAGAGTTAGCCCCTATCCCCCCGGCCCCCTTTCCCCGCCTGCGATACTGTTGGCGAATGGCGCGCGGGATGATCGGAAAATGGCCTCACCCCCTATAATCCCGCGTGCGCGGAGCGCACAC
>JAFGTJ010000290.1 GCA_016934195.1 Anaerolineae bacterium
CCACGATGTTCGTGATCAGGGGGAAAGTGATCCAACACGTCGGTAATTGCCATCAGGAACCAGCCCATCGCGCGCCCCCAGAAATGAGGCGAACAGCCCGTAGTTGGATTCGCCCATTGTTGAGTGCGACTTTCGTCCCAACCATGATACATCAGGCCGGTTTGAGGATCGCGTGTGTGGCGGTCAATCAGCATAATCTGGTGAGCAACATCATCAAAGCCTGCTGGTTCGCCAAACGTTTTGGCATACTCCGCATAGAATGGCCCGTGCATATAGATGCCATCCAGCCACATCTGGTATGGGTAAATCTTTTTGTGCCAGAAACCGTTTTTGCTCGTGCGCGGATGCTGACGTAATTGCTCGCGCAGCAAGTACAGGGCGTGTTCGTAGCGGGTATCGCCGGTTTCGCGCCACAGACCAAACAGCAATTTGCCGGTATTGATATTGTCACTATTGTAAGAATCAAGCTGGTAGGTTCGGATACGACCGTCTGCTTCGACATAGGCATCGATATTTTGCTTGATGTACTCGAAATACCGCTGGTCGCCCGTAGACTGCCACACGCACTCTATGCCGCGAAGCACCACGCCCCATTCATAAGCCCACTTAGTTCCTAAAATCGACGCCTGCTGCATAACCGAATTCGCCATTTGTACGGACCAGGGCAACTGTTTATTCATTGTTTTCCTCCAATAATTTTGATTTTCTATAAATTGCCGTTACCGGTCACTGACATCATACCGGACTGAAGACTTTTTTGTCAAGGTTATACAGGCGACAAATAATTAAACGCCTTGCGCTGCTGTCGCTTTTTGATGCTGGTTATGGTATAATGATGTGACCGGTTACAATCAGGGGTACAAAGCAGGCCAAACCGGATAAGCTGGCTGTTTAATACTCCATGCAATGGTATTTATGGTATCAGTACGCCTTTGTCGTCTATATTCACCTTTATTCAAAGGCAATCATGGTTACACCCGCGCGTTACCACAAACGGTGGCAGTATAGGCGCATAGAGTAAACTCGAACTCAATTTCTGACAAAAGGAAATAACATGAAACGGAAGTTTGTTGTTGTTGGTACAGGTTCGCGCGCAGGCATGTTCATCAAATCAATTGCGACCACGTATCGTGAATCATGTGAGCTGGTGGGATTTTGCGATCAAAGCCAGACACGGATGGCGTGGTACAATGCGCGATTGGTTAATGAGTTTAATTTGCCACCTTGCCCGACTTACTCGGCGGCGCAATTTGATCAGATGATCGAGGAAACACAACCGGATACGGTGATCGTCACGACGATTGATGCCTTTCACCATATCTATATTGCACGGGCGATGGACCTGGGATGTGATGTCATCACCGAAAAGCCCATGACGATTGGTGTTCCCCAAATCGAGACTATTTATGATGCTATCAACCGCACGGGCCGATCCCTGCGCGTTTCGTTCAACTACCGCTATGCGCCTGCTTACACCAAACTGCGCGAGATCGTGATGCAGGGTACGATTGGAAGCCCCTTGAGTGTTGATTTTTCATGGATGCTCGATACACGGCATGGGGCAGATTATTTCCGCCGCTGGCACCGTGAAAAACACAATTCCGGCGGGCTGTTAGTCCACAAAGCGACCCATCATTTTGATCTGGTCAATTGGTGGATTGATTCGTATCCTGAGGAAGTTTTTGCTTTTGGCGATCTGATGTTCTACGGGCAGAAAAATGCCGCCGTGCGAGGAGAACAGTATCCTTATACGCGCTATACGGGTGAAGCGGCAGCGCAAAATGATCCGTTTGCCTTATTCCTGGATCAGGATGAAACGCTGCGGACTCTGTATCTGGATGCTGAACAGGATGATGGCTATGTGCGTGACCGCAATGTATTCGGAGAACCGATCACGATTGAAGATACGATGGTCGTGACGGCCCGGTATCGCAATGGCGTATTGTTGTCCTATTGTTTAATCGCCTATTCGCCCTGGGAAGGGCTGCGGGTAGCGATTAATGGAACCAAAGGCCGGGCCGAATTAGAGGTGATCGAAACGACGGCATGGCTCAAGGGGCAATCCGGCGGCAAAACATCTGAAGCGGCTGATCTGGCCGCCAGCAAGGGCGCATTCAAGCGCACCCAGCTTCGGGTCAGCCCAATGTTTGGTCAAAGCTATGACGTCCCGATTCCCCTGGGAGAAGGGGGACACGGCGGTGCTGATCCCGTCCTGTTAGAACAGCTATTTGCACCCACGCCACCGGCTGATCCGTATAATCGGGCCGCATCACATATTGATGGCGCGGCCTCAATCCTGACCGGCATTGCCGCCAACCGTGCCATTGAAACACGCCAGATTGTACGTCTCGATGATCTCTTTGTATTGCCTGACCGGGTAGCAACAACGGTGGAAAGCGCCCGTTGAGGTTTTCCCTTAAGTGCGCTTGCACGTTCCGTTTCGGAAACCATAGGACAAAAAGACAGGGGCAGTCCAAAACTCTTGTGCTGTGTTTTTAAGATTACCCATTGGGGCGATCACTTGAGTTCAAATTGCCCTGCCAGTCCCGTGTTTGAGTCAGGACCAACCCATACTTTGAACAGGCCGGGTTCAAAACTCAAATGCCCGGACTGGTTATAAAATGATAGGTCATCCTGCGTGAGTTGAAACACGACGGTTTGTGTCTCACCGGGTTTGAGTGACAAACGTGAAAACCCTTTTAATTCTTTTACCGGGCGGCTGATACTCGCTACCACGTCACGAATATAGAGTTGGGCGATTTCGTCTCCTGCGGTGGAACTTGTATTGGTAATTTCCGCGCTGATTGAAACGGCGCGTGGTGCCGTGACCGTAATATGCAGATTCCGATACTCAAAGGTGGAATAACTCAAGCCGTAGCCAAAAGGATACAATGGACTGTCGGGCGCATCGGCGTAGCGGGAATGCCGTCGATCATTACGCGGCAGCGGGCGACCGGTCGGGCGGTGATTGTAATGCAACGGCACCTGCCCCACATTGCGCGGAAACGTGACCGGCGATTTGCCGCTCGGATTATGATCCCCGAATAGCGTATCAGTGATAGCCTTTGCGCCTTCTGTACCGGGATGCCAGACCATCAGGATCGCGGACAGATTCCGGTCGGCCCACTCCAGCGCCAGGGGACGTCCGGCCAGCACAATCGCCGCCGTCGGAACCTGGATCGCGTGCAGCGCCTCTAAAAATGCCTGGTGTCCCGGCGGCAAATCAAGGGTGGTAATGCAGTTGTTCTCACCGGACCGTGCAATGCCCTCGCCCACGACGGCGATGACCACGTCACAGCGCGGCGCGATCTTCAGCGCATCATCAACCAGATCGGTCGCCAGAATTTCGACGTTCGCCCCAACTTTATCCCGGACGGCATCCAGAATGGATAAAACGCTGTCTTCGTGCCCGTCCAGGTTCCAGGCCCCGCACAACGTTTTGCGCGCGTTGGCGAGCGGACCAAACACACCCACCGTCAGATCGGATTTCGCCAGCGGCAAAATACCGTCATTTTTGAGCAGGACCAGCGATTGTTCCGCCGCCTTCCGCACGACCTGCCGGTGATCGGGACTCAGGTGCAGCGACGCGCGCTTCACATCGGTGTACGGTTGGTCGAACAGCCCTAGCCGGAACTTGGCGCGCAAGACCCGGCGCACCGCGTCATCGATCACGGCTTCCGCAAGCTGGTTGGTTTCCACCAGGGCCGCCAGTTCGTCGATGTAGACTTCGGATGCCATGTCCATATCTAACCCGGCCAGGGCTGAGATCAGGGCGCAGTCGGCGCGCGTTTCCGCGACACCGTGCTGGCGCATTTCGTCAATCGCCGCCCAATCGCTGATCACAAAGCCCTCAAACCCCCACTCTTCCTTGAGAATCCCGGCCACCAGTTCGCGGTGGGCCGACATAGGTATGCCGCCGATATCGTGAAAACCGGACATGATCGCGCCTACCCCGGCCCGCACCGCCGCCCAAAATGGCGGAAGGTATATATTGCGTAAGGTGGTGGCGGCGATCTCGGTGCCGTTGTAATCGCGCCCGCCCTCGACCGCCCCGTAACCCGCGAAATGTTTGGCGCAGGCCAACACCGTCGCCGGATCGGTCAGGTCCTCGCCCTGGTAGCCGCGCACCGCCGCTTGTGCCAATACCGAACACAGGTGCGGGTCTTCGCCAAACCCCTCGGCAATACGGCCCCAACGTGGATCGCGGGCGATATCGATCACCGGGGCGAAATTCAGGTTGATCCCGTCGGCTGACGCTTCACACGCGGTAACGCGCGCCACCGACTCGATGATCTCAGGATTCCAGGTGGCGGCCTGCCCCAATGGGATCGGCCCGACGGTCTTGTAGCCGTGCAGCACATCGCGCCCAAACAGGATCGGAATACCCAGCCGCGATTCTTCTACCGCGAGACGCTGGTACTCGTTGAGTTGCAGCGCCAAAACGGGGTCCTGCGGCGTATTCCCCGGCGTGGGTGAATTGGAGCAGATGATGGAACCGGCGTGCCCCTGCCGAATCCGGTCTTCCAGATCGGGGATAAAAATGGCTAACTGGCACATTTGTCCCACTTTTTCGACCAGCGTCATCCGACCTAACAGCGCGTCAATTTTGAGTTCAAACGACAAAATGTGACTCCTCGGCATGGTTCCACATCATGAAAAATTTCTCGTCCCACAACCGGCTTACGCGCCCTGCGGTGCTGCGTCGGCAATAGCCCCCCGCAGCGTGAGTTCTTCGGCCAGATGGCAGGCTACATAATGCTCCTGACCGGAATCATCAGTGACGGAACGCGGCGCGGGTTCCTCATGCCCACACAACTCCACCGCATACTGGCAGCGGGGATGGAAATAACACCCCGTTGGTGGATGTGAGGGATCGGCGACTTCCCCTTCGAGCCGGATGCGGCGGCCCCGCCTGCGCAATTTGGGATCATGGATCGGCACGGACGACATCAAGGCTTCGGTGTAAGGGTGTTTGGGATACGTGTAGAGCGCGGTCGCTTCCGCCGATTCGACCAGCTTGCCCACGTACATCACATTCACGCGATCACAGATATGGCGTACCACGCTCAGATCATGGGCGATAAACAAATAGGTCAGACCCAACTCGTCCTGCAATTCTTCGAGCAGGTTCAAAATCTGTGCGCGGATCGAGACGTCGAGCGCCGATATCGCCTCGTCCGCCACGATCAGGCGCGGATTGGTCGCCAGGGCGCGGGCGATCACGATGCGCTGCCGTTCCCCGCCGCTGAAGGCGTGAGGATAGCGCTGCATGTATTCCGGTCGCAGCCCGACCCGTTGGAGCAGTTCCGCCACACGGTCTTGCAGTTCGCTGGCCGGTACCAGGTGATTCACCTGCAACACTTCGCCTACCAGCTCCAACACGGTCATACGCGGGTTCAGCGACGAATACGGGTCCTGGAAGATCATGCGGATTTCGTGGCGGTAGGGTTTCAGGTCCCTCCCCGTGAGCTGCACCAGATCAATGAGATGGCCCTGGCTGGCGCTGCCGTCCTCGTCGCCGGGCTGAAAGTGGCGGATATGCACCCGTAGTTTTTGGAGGTTGTCAGTCAGGTCTTCGTCTTCGTTGTAGAGGATTTGCCCGCCGGTCGGTTGATACGCCCGGACGATACAGCGGCCCACCGTCGTTTTGCCGCAGCCGCTTTCACCGACTAAACCGACCGTTTCGCCGCCAAAAATACGAAAGCTCACGTTATCGACGGCTTTTACATACCCGGCGAGACGATCAAAGAAGCCGCTCCGCAGTGGGAACCACATTTTTAAGTTGCGCACATCCAGCAAGGGGGCAATGGCCGGTTCCGGGTGATTATTCTCTGTCATGCGCGACCTCTTTAGAATACTCTTCATCGAAAAGCAAACATTCAACAATATGATTTTCATCGAGCATGACCGGCCTGGGATGTACCACGTCGCACAGGCCCTTGACCATCCGGTCGCAGCGCGGGTGAAAGCGGCAGCCCTCAAACCGTTCATAGGGCGAAGGCACCATCCCGCGAATGGGATCAAGGTGGGAGCGCGTCGGGCCGATCTTGGGAATGGACCGCAGCAGCGAGATCGTATAGGGATGCTGCGGGTTGTGGAACAACGTCTCCACGTCGGTATATTCCACCACCCGGCCCATATACATCACCGCGACATCATCGGCAATTTCGGCCACCACACCGAGATCGTGGGTGATGAACAATACGGACATGCCGAATTCCACCTGAAGATCAAGCATCAGGTCCAGGATTTGCGCCTGCGTGGTCACATCCAGGGCGGTCGTAGGTTCATCGGCAATCAGCAAGTTGGGATTGCAGGATAACGCCATCGCAATCATGCAGCGCTGGCGCATTCCCCCACTCAGGCGGAACGGGTATTCATCGACCCGCACATCGGGTTTGGGAATGCCCACCTTGTCCAATAACTCAATCGCGCGTTCGCGGGCTTCCTCTGGCGATACCGAATTGTGCAGCCGGATGGCCTCGATGATCTGGTTGCCGACCGTGTACAACGGGCTGAGTGATGTCATCGGTTCCTGAAAGATCATGGCGATCTCATTGCCGCGAATATGGCGGATCGTCGCGCTGCGGGGATGTAGTTCGGTGATGTTGACGGCTTCGGTCGTGCCGCTGTCATTGGCCGTGCGGTGATAGATAATGCTTCCATCCATGATCTTGCCGGGGTGATGCACAATTTGCAGAATGGCGCGCGCCGTGACGCTCTTGCCGCAGCCGCTTTCACCGACCAGGCACAGCGTTTTGCCGCGTTGGATGACATAGTTCGCCCCATCAACGGCTTTGACCACGCCGTCTAAGGTGAAAAAATGAATCTTCAGATTTTGCACTTCGAGTAACAGATTATCATCATTCATGAGAAGTCTCTTTAATGCGCCTGAAATGCGTCTGACCAGAAGCGGGTGACATCGTTAGCGGTAGGGATCAGCCGCATCACGCAATCCATCGCCCAAAAAGTTGAACATCAACACGGTAATTGATACGGCAGCGCCGGGCAGCAGCATCCAGGGCATGTTGGCGATCACGCGGATACTCTGCGCATCCTTGAGCATCACGCCCCAACTGACGACCGGCGGCTGGAGGCCCAATCCCAAAAAGCTGAGCGCGGTTTCACCCAAAATCATGCCGGGAATCGACAGCGTGACCGACGCGATGATGTGGCTCAAGAAGGAGGGCATCATGTGTTTGGTGATGATGCGGCGCGCGGGCACCCCGTCCAGTTCTGCCGCGAGAATAAAATCTTCCTCACGCAAGGACAGGAATCGCCCCCGCACGACGCGCGCCATGTCCGTCCAGCGCAGCAGGGAAAGAATGACCGTAATGCCAAAATAGACTACAACGGGGTCCCACCGCGCAGGCACGGCGGTCGCCATTGCCATCCACAGCGGCAGATCGGGAATGGAACGCAGCAGCTCGATCCCGCGCTGGATCAGGTTGTCAATCCAGCCGCCGACCAGACCAGAGATTCCGCCAAGCAGAATACCCAATCCCAGGCTCAGGAACACGCCGACCAGTCCCACCGAGAGTGATACTTGCGCGGCGAAAATGACCCGGCTCCACACATCGCGTCCCAGGTCATCGGCTCCGACCAGATAAAACGGGTCGCCATGATTTTTCGCGCCAAAGAAATGCCGACTGCCGGAAATATGGAGGTTGTTGATCCAGTCAACGGGCATCCCGCTAAACCCAATCGAATAGGAATCGCCCTTGACGAAAAACCCCAGCGGTATTTTGGTGTCTTTGTCTACTGTATACGTGCGTTCCAGCGTGCGGGGATCGGTTTCCTGTTTATAGCCGTACACGTAGGGGCCGAATTTGCCATTATCAAACCAATGGATCGTTTGGGGCGGCGCTTGCGTATACTTACGATTGTAGGATGTCGTCGCTTGCGGGGCGAAAAACCCGGCAAAGATGGCAACTATATAAAAGGTCGTTAAGACAACGAGGCTGATCATTGCCATCCGGTGCCGCCGGAACTTCCACCGCATCAACTTCCATTGGGAAGCTACGGCGATCTGGGGCACTTCCTGACTCGCGGCGTGCCCGCCGGGGTCATTGACTGCTATCACATCATTTGCCATAAGGTTTTATCTCGATTTACTCAAACCGGATACGCGGGTCAAGCCACGCCAGCATAATGTCCGACAACAACGTACCGATCAGGGTCAAAAAACTGAGCAGCAGCAAAAAACCGGCAGCCACGTACATATCCTGAACTTTCAGGGATTGCAGCAAAATCGGGCCGGTTGTCGGGAGATTCAGCACAATGGACACAATGGCTTCCCCGGAGATCAGGGCGGGCAGGGTCCAACCCAGCGTACTCACAAAGGGATTCAGGGCATGGCGCACCGGGTATTTAAGCAGCAGTCTCCATTCGGGCATCCCCTTCGCGCGCGCGGTTTCCACGTAGGGCTTATTCAGTTCGTCCAGCAGGTTCGCGCGCATGATGCGGATCAGGCCCGCCGTGCCCCCGGTGCCAATAATGATCATGGGAATCCAGAGGTGCTTGAGTAAATCAGCGAATCGGTCCAGGCTCCAGGGCGCATTTTCATATTTAGGAGAGAATAACCCGCTCAGACTGCTCCCCCATTGGGTGAAGGCGATATACATCATGATCAGCGCGATCAGGAAACCGGGCGTTGCCATCCCAATAAACCCGATGATGCTAAAAATATAATCTCCCATGCTATATTGGCGGACAGCAGAATAAATGCCGATGGGTAACGCCACCGCCCAGGTAAAGATAAAACTGGCGAGCGTCACCATCAAGGTCATCCCCATCCGGTCCCAGATAATTTTTTGGGATGGCTCGCTGTTTTGAAAGGAGTATCCAAAATCGCCATGCAAAACAATATTGCTGCTCCACTTGCCGTACTGCACGATGATCGATTCGTTTAACCCGTAACGGTCCCGCATGGCTTCTTCAAACTGGGGGGACCAGTTGGTGCCCTGCTGGTTGCGCATCTGCTCGATCATCGCCGAGACATAATCGCCCGGTGGCAGTTGGATCGTGATGAACACCAACAGCGAGATGATGAACATCATGGGGAACATGTATAACACGCGCTTCACAAGATACTTGAACATAGCACTGCCGCCTTATATTTCAGGGGCGGGCAAAATGCCCGCCCCGTTGCGTTCGTGGTCTGTTAACTCACGAAACCTGTTCGTAACACTGTCAGCCGATTACGGGGTGAAGTACCACTGTTCGGGGAACGCGATAGCAACCCCGCCAGGATTCCAACCGTCAACCCAGGTTTCGGGCACGTTGGCAAGCTTGGCGTTGAGTGGACGATAGGTGGTCGTCGAGCTGGAAATGCCCAGGACCCAGAAGTTGTCGGCGCAGACCTGGAGCAAGTCTTGCATCAGAGAAACGCGCATTTCGGAGGTCGGAGCCTGACGAACGGCTTCGAGCAGTGCAATCTGATCCTTGATCAGTTGGGGCGGTTCCTGCCCGGCGGGGTTATCGGGTTCAAGATACCAGATATTCCAGGCATTGCCCCAGATGGACTGACCATGAGTGGGGACGAAATAACGCGCATCAACAATCGCCGTGAGGCCCACGCCGCCTTCACCCGTGAAGACGGTGGCTTCCATGCTGTTGTCATTCCGGCGTTCGGTCCAGACTTCGTTGGCTACCACGTCAAGGATGATGTCCACGCCGACTTCAGCGTAGTAACCCTTGAGCAGTTCGGCCACGTCGGTGAAGCCCAGGCCGTAGTCGCCGGTCTGAACGGTGAAGACGACGCTCAGTTTTTCGCCGTTGTACATGCGCCAGCCGTCACTGTCTTTTTCGGGCAGCACTTTGTCAAGATATTCGTTCGCCTGATCAACATCGAACTCGGTGTACTGACTGGACAACTGCTCGTTATACAGCGGCGAATCTTCGGTGGGCGAAATCTGGCGCGGCGTACCTTCGCCAAAGTACACGATGTCGATGATTTCCTGGCGGTCAATCGCGTATGACATGCCCACGCGGAAATCCTTCTCGCTGAAGAGTGCGCCGTAGTCGGCGTGCGTCATATTGAACATCACCGTCACCGTCGAACCACCTTCACGACCGAGCAAGTACACTTTCAGGCCGGAGGTTGCTTCGTTCTGGAAGAACAACGGGCGGTTTTCGTTGGCCGGGTTAGCCATCGTGTCGAATTTGCCAGCGAGCACATCGAGCAGCAGGGTCTGATCGTCCTGGTAGAGCGTGCCGACGAACCCATCAATGTAAGGAAGCTGGTTGCCCTCGGCGTCAACCCAGTAGTAGTACGGGTTGCGTTCTGCCGTGAACTGCGTGCCACTGCCCATCGGTTCCTTGACCGTCCAGGGCATCATGGTGGGGTAGTTGGGGTCCCGCATGAGCACCGTTTGATCAGCGCCAGGGCCGGTGGCGGTGCGTGATTGGAACAGCGATACCCAGTCGGTCGCGCTTTCACTTTCCGCGATCAGCGCGTCGATGCCGTCCGGGTTGTACTTGATGTGGAACTGCGACAGGTAATGCTTGGGCGAAGCAACTATTGCCCAGCCATCCCAACCGCACATATTCAGCAGGAACATGCCGTAAGGAACGTTGAAGGTGAATTTAACCGTGTAGTCGTCGAGTTTTTCAACAACCGGGGGTTCGCCGCCGGGGGTCCAGAAGCCCTGCGGGAAATTGCCACCGTTGATTTCTTCGTTAGCCAGAATGTCTTCCATATAGAACAGAATGTCATCGGCGGTGAATGGCGCGCCGTCCGACCACTTCAGTCCTTCGCGCAGGTGGAAGGTATATTCGGTTGCTTCTTCGTTCACATCGACGCTCTCGGCAACGTTCGGTTCCCAGTCCGCATAGGTCTGGTTCCAGTTGACCAGGCCGTGCCAGGCGGTCCAGAAGACCATCTGCCCACTCCAGAAGGGTTCACCGCCGCCCGCAACCGGGACACGCAGTTGGCCGCCATACTCGCCAATCTGGGAATCCGGGAGCGCAATCACGCGGGGATTGGAAGGCAAACGGTCTTCAACAGGGGGAAGTTCCCCAGCGGCAACTTTTGCAGCCAGCATGGGGGCTTCGCCATATTTTCCGCCGCCATCCTGCGCCATAATCGAGCTTACGGGCATTGCAATCATTGCCACCAATACCAGCAAAAGAGCAAGACGATATTTCATTTTGAAACTCCTAAATATGATTTGTTTGACGAACCGGCGGGCGAATGTGCTGTGTAACGGTTGTGGGTGAGTTCAGTAGACAAATCCTTTCTATTGAAAATAATCCTGCACAACATTCACGCGGTATTTGATGATAAAATACTTCTTGTTTTGAATTGCGTTAAACAGTCAGGATGTAAATCATTTAAATCAACAACGTTTCCAGATGGAAATTTTGTGACTTGTCACAATGACTATATCACAGTTTATGCCACGAATTCAAGCAGTTTGCCAGAATTTTAATTCTTTCTTTCGGAGATTGAGGGAAAGGACTTATGAAGATCATGCCATCTTTCGTTTGTTTCGCTTGATTTTTTGTGACAAGTCACATACAATGAAAAAGGAAAATCGATGAATAATTATGGTATTTTGAGAACGCGCATTGCGGACCAGGGTTATTTATGAAACCAAAACGTCGAGCCACGTTACGGGATGTTGCCCGCGAGGCCGGGGTATCGTACCAGACGGTATCGCGTGTCATCAACCACAATGACAACGTGTCCCCGGCAACTCGTGACCGTGTTCTCAAGGCCATTGACAAGCTGGACTATCGCCCCAATCGCGCGGCGCAGTTGCTTCAAACGGAGCGCTCACAAACTATTGAAGTCATCATGCCCTATTATGGCTTCAACCGCGTATTGTATGATATGGCCCGCGCCACACACCAGTCCGGCTATCATTTCGTCATTTCAGCTATTGATAACGACGAATTTGCCAATGCCCTTGAAAGCGCCTCGGCTCGTTTTATCGACGGGTTGATACTCACTCCCCTGGTCCGATTGATCGACGATTACGATAAATTGCGGGAACTTACGCACGGTATCCCCTTTGTGCAGATTGGCGCGCGCGTTGGCTCGTATCTGCCTTCAGTGATCTACGATCATGCGCACGGCGCGCGTCTTGCCACCCAGCATCTCATTGACCTGGGACATCAAACAATTGCCGAGATTAGCGGTCCCCTGCAAAATTATGATGCTTATGATCGTCATGAGGGATGGCTGGCGACCCTGAATGACAATGGCCTGGATACCAGCCTGAGCGTCGAAGGGGATTTCACCATTGACAGCGGCTATCATGCCATGCAGCGGTTACTGAACCTGGGCAGGAAGTTTACCGCCGCGTTTGTTGCCAATGATACGATGGCCCTGGGCGCACAAAC
>JAFGTJ010000291.1 GCA_016934195.1 Anaerolineae bacterium
ACCGACGAGGACGGCGCGCCGCTGCTGGGTCTGGCCCGCGCGCTCGAAGCATCCGACGCGGACCTGCTCGACGCGCTGGAACCTCACCTGAACCTGGACCGTTTCATCACGTTTTGGGCGCTGGAAGTGCTCGTCGATCACTCGGACGGTTACACGGCCAACCAGAATAATTTTTACGTCTACTTCGATCCCGACGATGGGGGCCGGGCGACGTTTATTCCCTGGGGCGCGGGCAATAACTACCACGTCAGAAGCGATTTACAGCGCGAACCGCTCGAAATCTTCGTGACGAGCGTGCTGGCGCGGCGGCTTTCGCGGATTCCCGGCATTGCGGAGCGGTTCGAAGCGGAACTGGCGCGGCTGCTGGAAGAAGTATGGGACGAGGACGCGCTGCTGGCCCGCGTGGATCAGTATGCGGCCCAGGTAGAAACGGCAGAGGAGACTTTCGGCTATAAAGTGTCGGTGGATACCGTGCGATTCTGGATTCAGAGCCGCCGCGCGGAAGTCGAGGACCTATTGGCCCAGGGACTCCCGCAAGCCAGCGCCGCCCCCCCGACCTGTACGGGGCGTGCCGTTCCCGGCGATTTCCAGTAGTCGCGGCGCGGATGCGGCCTCACCCCCTGGCCCCAACACAACCTGATGTTGTTGGCGAATTGGGCGCGTAGGGGCGCTGCTTGCCGCGCCCTTCCCAAAAAACAAACAGGGCGCAGCAAGCAGCGCCCCTACAGGAAAAAATCCTGCCCAATATCCGAACACACCCCCAACCCTAACCGGAGATGAGGCTTTGGGGGCGGGGTGGTATAATCTCCGCAGACTGTTAGTCTGTAACTGTTATACACACACGAGGCAATGGCAATCTATGGACCTCTATTTAGACAATATCATCGATCACGGGCAGAACCCGCGCAACTTCGGGACGCCGCTCGATCCGGCAGACATCGACTACCAGGACGATAACCCCTTTTGCGGCGACCGTCTGCACCTGACGATCCGGCTGGACGAAAACCAGCGCGTGATCGAAGTGCGGTGGGACGGCGAGGGCTGCACCATCAGCCAGGCGTCGGCCTCGATCCTGGGCGAAGAGATCATGGGCAAAACGCTGGACGAACTCAAGGCGTTCGACCGGCAAGACCTGCTGGGCCTACTCGGTATCGAACTCAGCCCAACGCGCCTGAAATGCGCCATGCTGTCGCTGAAGGTGCTCAAGGCCGGGGCGTATGGCCTGACCGGGGAAACCGCCGCCAGCGACGAAGCGGACGACTGATGCCGTCACTGCCTGCCCAAATGACCCATGACGCGCGCGTGACGCTGGATTTCGCGCGGCGCGAAGCGGCCCAACGCCACAGCCCGTATATCGACGTGGAGCACCTGCTGCTCGGCCTGCTGCGGCACGAAACCGGCCCGGCGGCTCGCCTGCTGGAACAGCACGGCGGCGACGTTCATACGCTGTACGAACAGGTCGCGGGCGCGGTCGGTATGGAGCGCCCCGATCCCATTGATGTCAGGGATTACAGCCGCGCCGCCAAAACCGCCCTGACGCGCGCCGCTCAGGGAGCCGAAGCGCTCCAACAGGCCACGCTGGGCAGCCGTCACATGCTGCTGGCGCTGATGGGCGAACCGGACGGCGCGGTCCACGACACACTGAGCGGAATCGCGCTCACGGCGGAAGACGTGCGCGCGCACCTGCAAGCCCACATCCCGCCGCCGAGTGCGGGCGGTGTATTCAGCCAACCGGGGCAAGCGAGCCAATCCGATCAGGACGGAGAGATCGTATTGGTGCCAGTCCGCGCATCACGATCCCGCCCGCGCTCGCCATCCGGTCCGCGACCCGGCCAGAAACCTGGCAAGTCCAGCACGCGCCAGCAAAATATCCCCTGGCTGGTGATCGGGCTGGTGGGGATCGTGATGTATATGGTATTCGCGCTGCCGGGGAACGCGGTTTTTACGTTCCTGTTTGTGCTGGTCGGCTGGATTTTTTCGGTCACGCTGCACGAATTCGCACACGCCCTGGTCGCCTACCTGGGCGGGGATTGGACCGTGCGCGACAAAGGCTATCTCTCGTTCAATCCGCTGAAATACACGCACCCCATGACGAGTATCATCCTGCCGCTGCTGTTCCTGGCAATGGGCGGGATCGGCCTGCCCGGTGGCGCGGTCTACATCGAGCGGCACCGGCTGCGTAACAAGTGGTGGGGCGCGGCGGTATCGGCGGCGGGACCGGCGGCCAATTTGCTGCTGGCCGTGCTGCTGTCGGCCCCATTTTTCCTGGGGCTGGTCGATACCCGCGTGATCCAGTTCAAAATCTGGGACATTTATCCCGACCAGGGCGGCACCATCTGGCAGGATTCCGCGCTGTGGTCGGCGGTGGCCCTGCTCGCCATGCTGCAAGTGACCGGCGTGATCTTCAACCTGCTGCCGTTCCCGCCGCTGGACGGTTTCGGCATCATCGAGCCGTTTCTGGACCCGCGTATGGCGGCCCAACTGCGCCAGTTCGGGATGTACGGCCTGCTGCTGATCTTCCTGATCCTGTGGTCGCCATTGGGCCGCGAGTTCTGGGATTTCGTATTCGAGGTGGTAAACTTTCTCCAAATTCCGAACGAGCTGCTCAGCGAGGGATTCCGCGACTTTATGTTCTGGAAACCCCCGCCGAATTAGCCTCACCCCTATAATCCCCTCTCCACTTCGTAGAGAGGGGACTTGACACCATGACATTTCCCCCTCTCCATAGCGCCGACCGGAGGTCGGCAGCGTCAT
>JAFGTJ010000292.1 GCA_016934195.1 Anaerolineae bacterium
CTGGACCGCTAACACAATCGTCCCGGCCTGGGTCGGCGTATAGTCCAGAATCACGCTGAAATCGGTCGCGTTGAGGGCGTCCGGCGACTGAGTGGCGACCCGCACCCCGTTCGCCAGCAGTTCGACCTGGGTCACGCCGGACGCGCTGAGCGCCCTGGCCTGCACCGAGATCGTCTGGCCGAGCACGAACTGCGCGCCCTCTGCCGGTTGCAAAATGGCGACGGTCGGACGTTCAACGGTCGGGATCGGAGTCGCGCGCGAGCTGTCGCCCTGGCCGATGGTCAGGTTACAGGCCAGCGCCGCGCCGATCAGGACGGCGAGTACCAGCAGCAGCGGGCGGGAAGGGACGGTTGTGTATCGCATAGTTACAATGCTCCTGAACTGCGGTAGGAGAATATGTGTTTTTAGTGACGGGTTGTGAGTGGTGCGTCATGCGTGACGGATTGTTTCACCCACTCATAACGCAAAACTCAGGACGTCAAACCGGGAACCAATTACTTCTGCATTGTAGTGCAACTTGGGGCGGGCGCAAAGTATTAGGCAGAACGTCCATAGCCCACGCGGGCGTTATGCGGCAGAATGAAAAGGGTTTTTTATTCCGATGAAGGAGTCATACCACCGATGCAATCCGGCATACCATCCAGGGCCAGCGAATTCTGGGGCGGGATACGCGCCCAACTGCCGATCCTGCTCGGCACCACGCCGTTTGGCCTGATCTACGGTATCCTGGCAATGGAGGCAGATTTGCCCGTCGCGATTGCCCTGGGTATGTCGCTGATCGTGTTCGCGGGATCGGCCCAGTTCATCGCCGCCGAACTGTTCGCCGCCGGGACGCCGGGGGTGATCATCGTGCTGACGACGTGGATCGTCAATCTGCGCCACATGCTCTACAGCGCGTCGATGGCCCCGTTTCTCCGGCATCTCTCGGCGGTGTGGAAATACGCGCTGGCCTTCCTGCTGACCGACGAAGCCTACGCCGTCTCGATCACGCGCTACGCCGGGGAAACGTCCGACTCCGTGCGGGCCACCTACAAACACTGGTACGTGCTCGGTTCCGGGCTGGCGCTGTGGGTATCGTGGCAGGCGGCGACGCTGGTCGGCGTGGTGGTCGGGGCGTCGGTGCCGGAAAGCTGGTCGCTGGATTTTACGCTGCCGCTGACGTTCATCGCGCTGGTGATCCCGGTGCTGCGCGACCGTCCCGCGATCCTGGCGGCGCTGGTGGCCGGGATCGTGGCCGTTTCCGCGCACGGGCTGCCCTATAACCTGGGGTTGATGCTGGCGGTCCTGGCCGGGATTGGCGCGGGGACGTGGAGCGAGCGCGGCGGTACAACCGGCACAACCGGTACAACCAGGACCGACTCATGCTAACGACACGATCACCGCAGCGGTCGCAGAGGTGATTCAACAAAAATCGGGAGATTTTGTAGGGGCAATTCATGAATTGCCCCTACCGGGCGCAGCGAGCAGCGCCCCTACAAACTCTCCTCTGCGCTCCCGGCATCCTCTGCGGTGCATTTTTTTTTTGCCCCAAATCCGAATGCACCCCTTTTCACCCGGTAGTGTATCTTTGGCGGTTGAAATTATGGAGAAAACAAATAGACTTCGCACAATCCGTAGGGCGGGACCTACGTGTCCCGCCGCTGGTGACAACCAGACTGCCGCCCGGAGGCACACACGGGTGCCTCCCTACACCGTGACGGACATGAATTGTTTTATGCGAATTTGAACCGGTTTCTCCATTAGAATACGGGTGGGGACCTCCCAAAACGGCCTCACCCCCCAGCCCCCTCTCCATTCAAAATGGAGAGGGGGAGAGGCGTGTCATGTATCTCGACAAGTCCCCCTCTCTAGCTCTGCTTGAGAGGGGGATTTAGGGGGGGAGGCCGTTTTTCAACCGAATTCGATACAGTACCTTTCCACCCCAAAGGTTTCCTGAATCGCCTGAATTGCGTACAATACACTAAGGACGCCTTTCGGAAAGGAGAAAACACGCGCTTATTCGCGTGGGCATTTATGACCAAACGTATTCTGGTAGTGGAAGACAACCCCGACAACCGTATTTTGATCACCGACGTGCTGGCCTCCTTTGATTACGAAGTCCTGATCGCGGAGGACGGCGAACAGGGCGTCGAAATGGCGGAAAAAGAGGTCCCCGACCTGATCCTGATGGACCTCTCGCTGCCCAAAATGGACGGCTGGGCGGCCACCAAAGCGATCAAGGACAAAGCGCCCCTGGCCGACATTCCCATTATCGCGCTGACGGCGCACGCGATGGTCGGTGACCGCGAAAAAGCGCTCAAGGCCGGGTGTGATGATTACATCTCCAAGCCGATTGACCTGCGTGAACTGGGCAGCAAGCTCGCGCATTTCCTCGGCTAGCGCGTAGGGGTGGGGGAACACTGATGCGCATTCTAATAGCCGAAGATAACCGCGACAGCCGCGATCTTGTGCGCGATATCGTGTCCAGCCTGGGGCATACGCCGGTGTTGGCCGAAGATGGGCAGGTCGCGCTGGACAAAATTTTTAACGATCCGCCCGACCTCGTGATCCTGGACGTGAACATGCCGTTGATCGACGGCTTCCAGGTGTGCGAGACGATCAAGCGCAACCCGCATACCGCCGCGATCCCCGTGATCATGCTGACGGCGCAAACTGACATCGATTCGCGGGTTGAGGGTCTGGGGATCGGCGCGGACGATTACCTGGGCAAGCCGTTCCATCCCCGCGAACTGATCGCCCGCATCAGCGCGCGCGTCCGTAACAAAGTGGTGGCCGATAATTTGCGCCGCCAGCAGGACCAGATTCGCCGCACGTTTGAGCGTTTCGTGACCCAGGAGATCGTCCGCCAACTGCTTGAAGACCCTGACAGCGTGGAGTTGGGCGGTAAAGAAACCATCGTGACGGTGATGTTTGCCGATCTGGAGGGCTTCACGAAGGCGGGCGAACACGCCAAACCGGGTGACCTGTTGGACGTGCTCAACAGCTACCTGCTGCTGCTGGTCCAGCATATCAAGGCCAACCGGGGCACGGTTGATAAGTTTACCGGCGATGGCGTGATGGCGTTGTACAATACCCCGCTGGCCCAGGAAGACCACGCGCTGCGGGCCGTTCGCACCGCGCTCGGCATCCGGGACGCGCTGCCGGACTTCCACCAACCGTTTGACCCGGCCTTCCGGTTGGGCGTCAACGTGGGGATTCACACCGGGACGGCGATTGTGGGCAATATCGGCACGCCGGAGTTGATGGACTTTACCGCCATCGGGGATACGGTCAATCTCGCCAGCCGCCTCGAAGGGTTAAGCCAGCACAACCAGATCACGATCAGCGAGGATACGTACAAACTGGTGGCCGATCACGTCATCGCGCAGCGGGCCGGGCCGCAGGCCGTGCGCGGGCGCGAGGAGCCGGTGATCACGTACCTGGTGGAGCGTCTGCGCGAGGC
>JAFGTJ010000293.1 GCA_016934195.1 Anaerolineae bacterium
CCATAAATGACATCGACGTTATTCTGCTCCACCAGCGCCGGGAGCGCGCGGCTATCGCTGGAAATGGCGAACGGCTCATTGACGTTCTGCCCCACGCCAAACATCTGCGCCCATTTTTTGATCAGCTCGGCGTCGTGTGGATCATCGGCAAAATAACCGATCCACCAGCCAGTCCCCAGCATATCGCCAAAACCACTGACAATCTGCCGTTCAAACCGGTGCGGGATCAGCAGGCGGTCGGTGTGCTGGACATAGGGCAGCGAATAAGCCACCCGCTCGGTGTTATACCAGTCCGGGTTGATGCCGACCGCGATATCGGCCTGCCCCACCGCCACCAGATCGACGGCATTGGCGGCGGAATTGGGCACGGCCTGGACCTGAATCCCCCATCGCCGTGCGATCTCGTCGATCAAAGCCTGGTTGAGCGCGTTCAGAATGCGGACATGGGCCGGGGAGTCTGTCTCCGCGCCGGTCAGCAGTCCCGCCACGCGCAGCGGTTGGCCGTTCGCCAGCCGGTCTAGTACCGTCGTCGCCGGGTACGGGACCTCGGCGCTGAACTGGTCCAGGGTGCGCTCATCCTCGTACAGCATCTCGTAGACCGGCACCAGGGTATTAAAATCGACGGTTTCATTCGGGAACCACTGCTGCGCGATTTCTTTCAGGCGTCCGCTGGCCTTGAGGCGCTGCAACGAACGGTTCAACAGGTCCAACAAATTTGCATCCCAACGCCGGACCACCACGCTGTACAGTTCGTCCAGCACCGGCTGCTCGATCAAGCGCATTCCCTGCCGCCCAGCACGGCGCAGGCTGTCCAGTTCGCCCACCATGCCCTGAACCTCGCCCGCCGCCAGCGCATCCAGCGCGGCGCTCTCGGTGAAATAGGTCCGCACGTCGTAGCTGATACTGTTCTGGACCATCCACTGCCGGAGCGCGCGTTCGCTGCGGCTGCCGATCTCCACGCTGATAGACTGTCCGGCCAGATCGCCCAAAGAGTTGTACGGCGCATCGGTCAGGATCACCATACGCTCCTGGTTGACATAGTAGCTGTGGGTGAAATCGAACGAGTCTTCGCGGTCGCGGGTGTGAACCTGCTGGCCGATCAGAACGTCGATCTGGCCGCCGATCAGCATCCGGTCGGCGTTATGGCGCGTCACCTGCACGTATTCGACCTCGACGCCCAACTCGATCCCGATGGCGGCCATGATGTCGGCCTCGTAGCCGGTGATCTCGCCGAATTCGTCCAACCACACGAACGGGTAAGCGTTGAACACCGTCCCGACCCGCAGCGTGCCCTGTTCCTGCGCGTGAGCCAACCCGGACATATTCGCCAATTCCAGCGCGTCGGGCGGCGTTGTCGGCCAGGGTGTGGGCGGCACCAGGGTCGGGGCCGGGACGGTCGGCGTGGCAGACGGAACCGGCGTGGACGTGGGCAGCGGAGTCGCCGTCGGCACATCGGTCGGGATCGGGGTCATAGTCGCGGTGGCGGTTGAGTCCCCCTGCGCGGCGGCACGAGAATCGCTGCCAGACCGGATTGTCAGGCCGAACAGCAGCGCGATCACGGTGGCGATCAGGGCGACAATCAACAATCGGCGTTCATGTTTAGGGTGCATAAGCGCTTCCTATACCATGTTTTTAGTGACGGATCGCGGGGTGTTTGTTATGGGTCGTTGGTAAGCCCACCCCTATAAACCCATCACTAAAAACCAAAAACTAATGACTTCTGTATAAACCGTGTTCCTGAATATACGCGCGCACCACATCTGGCACCTGATAGCGCACACTAGTCCCGGCAGCGATCCGGCGGGCCAGGTCGCGGGCAGCAATATCGATCAGCGGCGCATCGATCCACGCGATCCGCGCCGGGAGGTCCGGCAGCACACGCGCTAACGCGATCAAATCGGGTTCGACACCGGGACGGCGCATCACGCCTAACTGCGCCTGTTCGAGAATTTCTGCTGGCCGGGACCACGCAGGCAGATCGCGCAGCGAATCCGCGCCGATCAGGAAATACAATTCCGCGCCGGGGAACTCGTCCCGCAGCAGGCGCAGCATATCGGCGGTGTAATGCGGACCGGGGCGATCCACGTCCACCCGCGAGAGGTCGAAACGTGGATTGTCCACAACAGCCCGTTCGACCATCGCCAGCCGGTGCTGGACCGGAGTCCGCACGTCGGCGGACTCTTTATGGGGCGGATCGGCGGCGGGCACGAACAGCACACGATTCAGGGCCAGCGTATCGGCGGCAGTTTCCGCCAGGATCAGGTGGCCCAGGTGCGGCGGATCGAACGTCCCGCCGTAAATGCCGAGGCGGAGGGGGGAATCACTGTTCGCCATGTAGCTGGTACATTTCGTCGAGAAGGTGTTGTTCTTCGGCTTCCTGGGCGTCGATTTCGGCCTTATGTTCCTGATAGTACAAGAGCGCGGAGAGCACCTCTGCCTCGTTCAGCGTGAACTGGTAGGCCAGTTCCGAAGTTCCCCATCCCTCACTTTGAGCGCTATACGCCACAGTTGCCACCGGCACACGCCGCCCGCGAATGTGAGGACGTTCACCGAACAACGATGTATCGATGTATTTTCTCAGATCAACAGAGGATGGTATTTGCACGGCCATAGGTAAACCCTCCCTAATCCCCCCATTCGAGTTCCATATCCCCGATGTGAACCGTATCGCCGTTGTTGACGCCCGCTTCCTCCAGCGCAGCGGTGATGCCCATCGTCTCCAGGATGCGCTGGAAGCGCGTCACGGCCTGATCGTAGTCCCAGTACGTCATGGCGACGGCGCGTTCAATGCGCTTACCAGACACACGGAAACTGCCGTCCATTTCGCGGCTAATGGTAAACGCCAGTGGGTCCTCGTCCAACTGGTACACGGGCATCTCCGCGACGACGGGCAAATCGTCCGGCAGGGCGTCGAGTTCCTGCACGGCCCGGTTGACCACCTCGCGCACATTGAGCTGTGTCACGGCGGAAATACTCATCGGGTGGTGGCCCAGTTTTTCCAGTTCCTCGCGGATCAGGGGCCAGTATTCCTGGGCGTGCGGCAAGTCCATTTTGTTCACGACCACGATCTGCGGCTTGCTGCCCAACTGGTCATCGAATAACGCCAGCTCGGTATTGATCTGGTGAAAGTCGGCCAGCGGATCGTCGGCGGAACCATCCAGCAGGTGAATCAAAACCCGCGTGCGCTGGATGTGCCGCAAGAAATCGTGTCCCAGGCCCGCGCCGCTGTGCGCGCCCTCGACCAGTCCTGGAATATCGGCAAACACCACGTCCCGGTCCCCGATCAGCACCACGCCCAGATTCGGCTGAAGCGTGGTGAACGGGTAGTCGGCGATCTTGGGTCTGGCATTGCTGATCACCGACAGCAGGGTCGATTTGCCCGCATTGGGCACGCCCACGATCCCCACATCGGCCAGCAGCTTGAGTTCCAGCCGGAGCCAGCGTTCCTCGCCCGGTTCGCCTTTTTCCGCGATGCGGGGAGCCTGGTTAGTGCTGGATGCAAAGCGGGCATTGCCGCGCCCGCCGCGCCCGCCTTTCGCCACCAGGACGCGCTGATCCGGCTCCACGAGATCGGCCAGGACATCGCCGGTATCGGCATGGCGCACGATTGTACCGGGCGGAACATAGATAATCCGGTCTTCACCGCCGTGCCCCGTCTTGTTGGTGGAGCCGCCGTGTTGACCGTCTTCCGCGCGGAAATGAGTCTGGCGGCTGAAAGCAATCAGCGTGTTGAGCGTGGGCCGGACGACGAGATACACATCGCCGCCTTTACCACCATCGCCACCAGAGGGACCGCCGCGCGGCACGTATTTCTCGCGGCGAAAGTGGACGATCCCGTTGCCCCCATCACCGCTGCACACATGGATTTTCGCTTCATCAAACATAGTGGATGGAGTCTAACGCGGGGCGAGTGGGGCGTCAAACCACGTTTTCCTGACGGGTATGACTCCGAATCGATGGTAATCTGTAGGAATGATTGTGTATAATTGCGTGAGAAAAGAATATCCGAAAGGTTCTTAGTGTGACAAATCCACTTTCCCAGATTTCTCCCATCCCATTTCACCGCTTATCCAGATTTCTGCCGCTGGTGGGCATTGTAATGATAGCCGCGCCGGTTGTGTTCGGCGTAAAAAACGTCAGGTCGCCACGCATCCTTTTGATCATAGGGATCGTGTTAATGCTGGTGGGACATTGGGTTCAGCAACGCAGCGGCGCAGCGCGACAGGCTCGTCTGCGGGACATCCTCTACCACATGCCGGTGATGTTCGTGGCAATGAACGAGGACCGCAAAATCTTGTTTTGGAACCGTGAAGCCGAACGTGTCACCGGATACACGGCAGAAGAAGCCATGAGCGTTTCTAACATTCTGGATTTGTTCGGGCCTGATAAAGAAGCAAACCGTAAACGTGTAGAAGAATGGAACGCGAATCCCCACGCCTTTCGCGACCTACCCTGGCGGGTTCGGCACAAAGACGGCCACCAGCTTGAGATCATATGGTCCAGCGTTTCCAGTGAGGTGCCAATTCCCGGCTGGCCGAACTGGGGCACCGGCACGGATATTACAGCCCGCGTCGCGGCGGAGAAAGCGCTGGAAAAGAGCAAAAAACGCTACCAGACCTTGTTTAACCGGGTCCCGGTGGGCCTGATACGCGGCACGCCGGAAGGACGTTTAATCGACGCGAACCCGGCAGCAGTCAAACTGATGGGATATCCCGACCGGGAAACCACCCTGGCGACTGACACCAATACCATGTATGCCAATCCCGCTGAACGGGCCGAACTGGTAAGCCAACTTTTGGAAAAAGGCATGGTGTCGGATTTCAAAGCCGAGATATGCCGCTACGATGAAACACGGTTCTGGGCTGAATTGAGTGTGCAGTTAACCAGGGATGAGGCCGCCGGGCAACTGTATATCGACGGGGCAATACTGGATATCACCGCGCGCCAGGATGCCGAGCAGCAGCGCGTTGATCTGGTCATCGAGCGCGAGCGGGCGAACGTGTTGGAACATTTTGCGCAGAATGCGTCGGACGGCATTCTAAACCCCCTGGCTGTTTTAAAGGTCGCGCTGGCCGGACTGCGCGATTATAACCAGGAGCCGCCGTTCCCGGAATCGCGGCTGAAAATCATGGACCGGCAGATCGACCGGCTGGACCGAACGTTCACCAATATGTTCCTGCTGGTGCGATTGGCAAGCCGCGATGCTCTGACAATGGGCCGGGTCGCGCTGAGCAGCATCAAGCAGCAGGTCATGGATAGTTACGAAGCGCTGACCGCACAAAAAAGCCACCGCTTCGAGTGGATATCTGCCCCGGCAGCGTTGTATGTGCGGGCCGACCGGGGCCGGGTAGTTCAGGCAATCCAGGAACTGGTGTTCAATGCGCTGATCTACACACCCGACGGCGGGCAGATTACCATCACGGAACGCGCTGAGGATGGCTGCGCCGTGATCGCGGTAGCGGATACCGGGATCGGCATTAGCGAAGAACATCAGGCTTACGTGTTTGAGCGGTTTTACCGGGGCACAACGGCTCAAAGCATGTGGTCACACGGGGCCGGGTTGGGACTGCCACTGGCCCGCCGTATCATCGAACTGCACGACGGCCAGATCGACCTGGACTGCCCGGAAACCGGAGCCTGCACGTTCACGGTCCGGCTGCCGCTGGATGGCTAAAAACGCCTCTCTGCGGCACCGCTATCGCCGGTTGTTTCCGTGCCCGATTGCAAAGCTACCGGCATTCAGCCCGTTGAATTTTCCGGCGCAACCTGCCCGCCCCATTTCTCAAACAGCACCATCACCGCATCCTGTCGCGTCTCAACAATCGCTGCCAGCGCGACAGCGGCTTCAGTATCCCCGGCTTCATCCAGATGCGCAGCGAGCTTGGCGAGCACACCGAAGATCGCCAGGTCTGCCAGTTCGGTGTACTGGGTGATCGTTTGCAGTTTCAATTCAACGCATTCCGGCACCGGGTAGGGCAATCTAGGGGGCATATCCAACAAAGTCATGTTAAACGAGTCGATTGTCAACAGTTGACGCGAGGTTGGTCCTATCTCCAGATCGATCTGGCCCATGGTGAGCGGCACAGACATCTCCGTCATCGACAAAAATCTGGCATAATCACCGGCTAGTTCCTCGTCGCTGCACGCGGGGATATCGGGGATCAATTTACCTTCGGAAAGATTATCCGTGTGAATGCCAATTGCCGCTGCCGTCTTCTCAGCCTGCTCCATATGAAATATCGCATTTGCCTTGAAACTGGATGCGTCCCCAACATCATCGGGATCAGTCTGGTAGGTGTGGTACAGGGCCATTTCCGTAGCCCACAGCGTCAGATCGTTGAGCAACGCATCGTACAGGCTCACCAGGATTGTGCTATCGGCGCAATTGGGAAATATACCAACACTGGCGGCCAGCATATCATCAGCGCTGACATACAGAAAACTCAATCTCACAAAATCATCGAGTGGGAGCTGCACCCAATCCAGTTTTGCTTCGGGCCTCGAATCGTCAGCGGCGGCAAGCGCTTCGATTACAGGCTGCAACGCATCCATCAGGATCGCAATATCATCAGCCGCACACGAATCCAATCGATCAGCATTTTCTTGTGCGCCGGTAGGACTCAGGGAAACGCCCAACAACATAATCACAAGAATCAAATACCCTGTACGTTTCATGGTGCGCTCCTGAAATAACCTTAATTTGCATAAAAGTCGGGCTAATGATCGCGCCGGACCACCTGATCGGCCAGGGCGCGCAGTTCGTCGCAGGCCGCTGAAGGCGGCAGTGCATCCAGGCAGACCGCCGCCCGCGCCGCCAGTTCCGCCGCCTTGCCGCGCCCCTTCTGGATGGCGGCATCGAGCGCATCACCATTTATCCCGGCGTCGATCAGGCTTTCCTTGAGCGGACCGGGCGCGGTGTCTTGCGAAAGCGCGGCGAGCGCGGCTACCGCCGCCCCATCCGAGCCAGAACCGGAACCGTGATCCGAACCGTGATTGCCGTCCAGCGCAACCGCGATCCCGCGTCCCTGCGCCACGTCGATCCCGGCGTTTTTGCCGAGTTGGTGCGTATCGGCTACCAAATCCAGCACGTCGTCCGTAATCTGGAAGGCCAGCCCCAGGTTAAACGCATACTCACGCAGCGCCGCGCGCCATTCGGGGGACGCATTCCCGGCGGCGGCTCCGAGTTCGACGGCAGCAGCAAACAGGGACGCCGTTTTTTTGCTGATGATCTCGTAATACAGATCGCGGTCCAGTTCGCCCTGCCGCGCCGCCTTGATCTGAAGCGTCTCGCCTTCCACCAGGTCCAGCGCGGCCTGGGCCAGAATAGTATTGAGTTCGCTGGAAAAAGGGGCCATCAGCAAATAAGCCCTGGTAAACATATAATCGCCGGTCAGCAGGGCAAAGGTGCCGCCCCACCGCGAATTGACCGTTTCGCGCCCCCGGCGCAGCGTCCCATGATCGTTGATGTCATCGTGGACCAGGGTCGCGGTGTGAATAATCTCCACCGCCGCCGCCAATGGGACCACGCGCTCGAAATCGTCACCGCCAACTGCCGCGTGTGCGAGCAAAACCAGGCGGGGTCGCAGACGCTTACCGCCCGCCCCCAGAATATGCGCGCTGGTTTCGCTGAGCAGCGCAACGGAACTTTTGCTGATGGACAACAGCAGATCGTTTACAGCCTGGAGGGACGTGTCGATAGTCATGCAGTCTCGCCCGTATTTGTACCTTTCAGAACTTTCAAAAAGATTATAACAACGTTTATGCGCCGGAGTCAATCAAGCCACATACCCGTTATTCAAAGTCAATTCGCTTGATATCGCCCATATCGGGCCGCTGCTGTGCCTGCTGGATGAGCGACAGCAGCACCATTTGCGCCAGCCGGAAAAATTCCTGCAACTGGTCAATGCGCTCGATATAAAATTCGGCCAGAAAACGATCCGAATCCGGCATCGTGGACAGCGCGGTCTGTAACGTCGCAGCGTTGCCCTCCAGCACGGCCAGCGCGCGGTTGACGTCGCGCAGTTCGCGGCTGCTGAGCACATTGCTCAACATCTGCCACAGGTCATTTTCGGCCCGGTAATACTTGCGGCGGTCATCCTTCACCCAAACTTCGCGCACAACGCCCATATGTTCCAGCGTGCGCATGTGGGTACTGACGCTGGCCTTCGAGATGCCAAGCCGCTCCATCAGGTCATCCAGGCTCATCGGATCGGGACTCAACAGCAGCGCACCGAACAACTGACCCATCACTTTGTTGAAGCCAAAATAATTGGCAAGCTGGCCCAACCCTTCCAGAAGATTATTGCCCACCGTTTGCAGGTTGGTATTTTGCTGCTTGCCGGTTGGTATGTTGTTGCCCGGTACCTGATCGTCCTGTGACCCATTTGAGGGTGTGGAATCGTCTGTCATACCTGCGTCCCGATTGAAGCCTGAAATAAAATTCTCTCCAACATGGTAACAAATCCCGGCGCGGCGTGGCAAATTCATACCAGATCGCGCCGTCAGGGATAACTACTCCGGCGGAGGCGTGATCAACTGCTCCTCGGACGGCACATAACCATCCGTGCCCAACCGCAGCCCGGCGGACTGCGCCAGCGTGTCCAGGTAAACAACCATATGCGCGCCGGGGCATTTGGTAAAATCGTTAAAATCGCCGTGCCCAGCCAGGTGCGTGAGTTCCAACCGCAGCGCTAGCCAATCGATCAGGCCGCGCCCGCTCTCGATCTGCTCAACGGTAGGACTCTCGACCTCGAAATTGCCGAAAAACACCACGCCCACGCTGCCGGTATTGTAACCTTCGACGTGCGTGCCACGCGCCGCCAGATCGCGCCCCTCGAACACCTGCCCGGATTTGCCCACCCCGAAATGATAGCCGATATCGGCCCATTTGCGCGTTTCCATGTGCAGGCGCTGAATCTCCCGCATGGTGGTCACGTCGTCGGTTTCGTAGATAACCGAATGGTGGACGACGACCGTTTGGTACATAGCGCGCAGATCGGCGTCATACTCGCGCCAGCCTTCCGCGTTATCCAGGCTGTAGTCGCCCGCCTCGTTTTCAGCGGTATGATCGACGGCAGCGGCCAACCACCCGGCGCGAGGTGTGATGAGTGGGCGGGCGATCTGCTTGATCTGGCCCGACCGCGTAGCCGCCGGGGATGGAACCAGCGTCGGAACGGATGCCGGGCCGGATTCTGCGCCCCCCCAACGCTCCAACAGCAGGTAGCCCACCGCCCCACCGACACACATCAGCCCTCCGGTAATGGCCGACATCCCAGCCAGACCAAGAAAATCCCGGCGGGTGGTAGCGCGGAGGGTGTATGGAACGCGCGGATCGCGGTGGTGGCGCATGAAACCTGTCCAGTGCTTGCCATTAGTGTAATGCCCTGATCATACCAACCGGGCACAGCGCCAGCAAACCGGCAGGGCAAACAGGGTCCACGAACGAGTTGATGTTGTTGGCGAA
>JAFGTJ010000294.1 GCA_016934195.1 Anaerolineae bacterium
CTGACCGAATCCCAGGCAATCACCCTGGCAGATCGCCTGATGCGCGGCAATCAACGGGACGTGTTCGACCTGGACGGAACGCGCGCCACAATTCGCGCCGCGATTCGCGCCGAAATGGAAGCATAGATACATCCCCAAGACATCAAGGATACGTTATGGCAACTACCGCACATACTCAACCCCCGCCCACCGCCTCATCCCGCCGGTCTGCCGGTCGATGGGAACCGGTCTGGGCGGCGTTTCAGGGCTTGCTGATCCCGGTGCTGTCGGTTTTCACCGCGATCATCCTGGGATCACTGCTGATCCTGCTCAACGGGCGCGATCCGATTACGGCCTTCGAGGGACTCATCGAGGGCGCGTTTTTGGAACCACGCGGCCTGCTGGCGACCTTCCGCAATATGACCCCCCTGATCCTATCCGGGCTGGCGGTGGCGTTTGCGTTCAAAAGCGGGCTGTTTAACATCGGCGTGCAGGGCCAGTTGATCCTCGGTTCGGTGACGGCGGCGTGGATCGGGTACGCCGTCAAGGGCCTGCCGCCCGCGCTGCACATCACGCTGGCGATCCTGGGATCGCTGCTGGCGGGTGGACTCTGGGCGGCGATTGCGGGCGCGCTCAAAGCGTATGCCGACGCTCACGAGGTCATCACCACCATCATGCTGAACTACATCGCGGCCCTGTTCGCGGGCTGGCTGATCTCCACACCCAGCGAGGGCAGCCGCGCCGGTCCGCTTGCCAGTCCCGAAGCCGCCCGTGATGCCATCGCGCGCACGCCGGATATTCTGGACAGCGCCAGACTGCCCACCATCTACAGCGTGCCGCCCAACTTCGATCTGCACGCCGGGATTTTCATCGCCGTGATCGCCACGATCCTGATCACATTCCTGCTGTACCGGACCACGTTTGGATTCCAGTTGCGCATGAACGGTCACAATCCCCACGCGGCGGAATACGCCGGGGTGAACGTCAAACAGGTCACGATCCTGACAATGTTCATCGCGGGCTGTCTGGCGGGTGTGGCCGGAGGTATCCAGACGTTGGGCGTCAATCACGGCTACGAGGGCAATCAAAGCCTGGGCCTGGGATTCGACGGTATCACGGTTGCATTCCTGGCAGGCAACAGCCCATTGGGCATTAACTTCTCGGCGTTGCTGTTCGGCGCGATGGACGCCGGGACAACGCGCATGGCGCTCTCGTCCAGCGTGGCAAAGGAACTGATCCAGGTGATCCAGGCGCTGATCCTGATGTTCGTCGCCGCCGACCAGATTATCCGCCGCCTGTATCGCATTCGCAGCGGGAGCAGCGCGCAACTGCGGATCGGGGGGAAATAATTCTCATGAACGAAGTCGAACTGGGACTTGCCATTATCGCCACGATCAACGCCACGATCCGCTTTTCAGTACCGATCACGTTCGGCGCGCTGAGCGGGCTGCTGTGCGAGCGGTCGGGCATCGTGAATATCGGCATCGAGGGCATGATGCTGATGGCGGCGTTTACCGGCTTTATGACCAATGTGGCGCTGAGCAGGCCGGACGTATCCGCCGCGCTGAATGACGCGCCGGTCCGGTTGGGGCTGTCGCTGCTGGTGGCACTGCTGACGGGCGGCGCGTTGGGACTGCTGCACGCCCTGTTGTCGATCCAGTACAAAGTCGATCAGATCATCAGCGGCACGGTGATCAACATCCTGGCGCTGGGACTGACCGGCTATTTTTACGAGCTGGACACGCCCACCGATGGCAAATTGGAGGCGTTGATTAAAAATCCCTGGACGCAGAACGGATCGACCGAGATCGCGCTGGCGCACAACTTCAAATTTTACCTGCCGTATGACATCGGGCGCATTCTGTTCGACAAGGACCTGATCACGTACCTGATGCCGGTATTGGTGCTCGTGCTCGGCTGGGCGCTGTTCCATACTACCTGGGGCCTGCGCACCCGCTCAATCGGTGAGAATCCACGCGCCGCTGATACGCTCGGCATCAACGTTTACCGGATGCAGTATACCAACCTGTTCATGGCCGGGATGCTGGCGGGACTGGGGGGTGCGTTCCTGACGCTGGCGGCGGTCGGCCTGTTTGAACAGGGGATGACGACCGGGCGCGGCTTCATTGCGCTGGCGGTGATGATCTTCGGCAACTGGCGACCGTCCGGGGCGCTGCGGGGTGCGCTGTTGTTCGGATTCGCCCTGGCGTTGCAAAACCAACTTCAGCAGTTCGGCATCGATCTCCCTCACCAACTGGTCGGGATGCTGCCGTACATTCTCACCATTGTGGTCCTGGCCGGGTTCGTGGGACGGGCGCGTCCCCCGGCGCACGCGGGACAAGCCTACGAAGTGGAATAGTTTTTAGTTATTGGTTGTTGGTTGTTAGTTTTTGGGGGTAGGCTGCCGTCTACCCTGACCAAACTACTGGCAGCCAACAACCGGAACAGGAATTCCAGGGGACCCTTCATGCAGGATTACCGGAAATTGGTTGTGTGGCAGAAAGCGCACGAGTTTGTAATGGCGGTGTATGCTGCGAGTGCGGCGTTTCCTCATGATGAGCGGTACGGCCTGACAAGTCAGACACGGCGAGCGGCTGTTTCGATTCCGGCCAATATCGCGGAAGGCTGCGGGCGTGAAACAAACAGCGAGCTTCGCCGTTTTTTGTATATTGCAATGGGATCGGCCAGTGAAGTAGATTATCACCTGCTGCTGGCCCATGACCTGACATTCATCGAACCGGCAGTGTACCAACCGTTGAGCGACGATCTAACCGTTATCCGGCGAATGCTCAATGCCCTGATTCAAAAACTATAAACCAGGCACTAAAGATTAATGACCAAAAACTAATCACCTTGACAATGTCACATTAAACACCCGTTCTAATCTCGCGTGATAGTCACTGAGCTTGTTACTAACTTGGCTCTGTCAAAAAAGGCAACTAAACGTGTGCTGGTTCTTCACAAGAGTCAAGATAAAAATAGTCAAATCTCGTAGATTTGAGCGGGAAAAGATAGTGCAATTGGCTAATGTGACATTGTCAAGTCACTCAAAACTAAGAACCAATCACTCAAAACCAACAACCAATCACCCATTGACGGGACAAAGCGTATGACCGACCAACAACCAACCGACAACACCCCCATCCTCGA
>JAFGTJ010000295.1 GCA_016934195.1 Anaerolineae bacterium
ACCGGCGATCAATAAGCCGAGCATAATCACGCCCACAAACCCGATACAGCCGAAAATGCAGCCCGGCCCAATGCTGCACCCACGCCGCCCGCGCCGCCGGACCGGGTGCTGCCGCGCTCCCGGCTGGCCGGGCGGCAGTCCATAGCCCGAACCGTACTCAGGACCATACCCAGGCGGATAGCCTGCCGGGGGATAAGCGGGCGGCTGTGTTCCTGGTGGAGTCGCGGGACGGGGCGCAGGGGTACGCCGCCGCTGCTGTTTGGGCGGCTTCTGTGGTTTCCTACGACCGCGTTTATGTTGAGACGGTGGGGGCGGAAAATCGGGCTGGTAACTCATGGCGTGTTTGCTCGCTGGGTAGTCAATCAGGATCAGGTAGCCTGATTCTAACACGCGCTTCCCAACGCCCGCTATCCCGCCGCCCTACGGACGGGGGGCGTTTGGGCGGTTATTTGTAGTACTCCAACCAGCCGCCCATTTTTTCGTGACCGGATTTTTTGTTTACCGGACTGATGTTTATTCGCCGCGCAGCTTGCCGAGATATCCCGCCGCGAAGCCGCCGCCGTTGGTCGCCACCAGCACCCCCGCCAGTTTATGCACCTGAAGCTCGCCAAAATGCCGGATCAGGCGCGTGATCTGTTTTTCCATCACGTCCATGAACTGGTCCCAGCGCAGACCGCCGGGTAACTGTGTTTCGCGCAGGGACTGCGTGCTGTTGAGGTAATCCAGCACCGGCTGGACTTCGGGGAAATGGAACGAACTGGGCAGATCGTAGCGGGCGACCGCTTCAAAATGATGGCGCAGCAGCACCGGACCGTTTTCCAGCGTAAAATTACCGCCATTGGCGTTGAACGACTGCTTGGGGAAACCCAGCAGCGTACAGGCGCGCCGCGCCAGCGTGTCCAGTTCCGGCATGGTATCCTGGCTGTTGGTCGCGGCCAGCAAACACCCGGTCGGCTTGAGCACGCGGCTGATCTCGGCCAATGCGCCCTCCAGGTTGCGAACGTGGTACAGCATGTGATTTGCCAGCACCACGTCGAAGGTATTGGACCGGAACGGGAGCCGCTGCGCGTCGAAGTTGCCCAACCCGGCAGGGATGGTGGGATTATCCCGTTTAGCCTGCCGGACCATCCCCGGCGACAGGTCCCCCGCGATCACGCGGCCATTCGGGGCGCGCGTATGGAGCAGCCCCAGATACTTGCCCGGCCCGGCCCCAACGTCCAGCACCCACTCATCGCCGCGCCAGTCCAGCGCGTCGAGCACCCATTGTACGAAGTTCACTTTAGGGCGGCTGTACAGTTCGTGAGTCCGGTAGCGGACGGACAGATGCTCGTCCGAAGCATAAGCTTCCTGGGTCAGCAGGTTAGGATCGGTGCGGGGGTTTGAATTGGTCATCATATATTACCGTTCTTGACAATGGGTATGTGTCCTGAACTCTATTGTAAATTAACATGGCGTTCTCTGCACGCCTCAATTCCAGGGTTCATCCTGGCGCGTTTGCATAACGGACCGGTCGGGGCCAGAATCAGGGATAAGATTATTGCAGACAAGGATCAAGTTCCATGAGTGATGATTCCCTGATCCGCGAGGCCGCGCGCGTGCTGCGCGGCAGCCAACGCCTGGTGATTCTGACCGGCGCGGGTGTCTCCAAAGAAAGCGGCATTCCCACTTTCCGCGATGCGCTGGAAGGTTTATGGGAAAATTACGACGCCCAACAGCTTGCCACCCCGGACGCATTCCGGCGGAATCCCAGGTTCGTGTGGGACTGGTACCAGCACCGCCGCGAGATGATGGCCGAGGCCCGGCCCAATCCCGGCCATGAGGCCATCGCCGCCTTGCAGAATCACCTGCCGCAGGCGGTCGTCGTGACGCAGAATATCGACGGGCTGCACCAGATGGCGGGCAGCCAGGACGTGATCGAGCTGCACGGCAGTCTGCGGCGCAACAAGTGCTTCGATAACTGCCAGGGCAACCCGACCCTGATCAACATTCACACCCTGGCCTGGAATCCCGCCACCGACGACGGGCCGCCGCCCTGTCCACACTGCGGCGGGTGGGTGCGTCCCGACGTGGTATGGTTCCACGAGACGCTGCCGCCGGGGGCGCTGGAACGCGCGCATCTATTGTGCGCTGCCGCTGACGTGGTGCTGGTGATCGGGACGTCGGGCGTGGTGCAGCCTGCCGCTAATCTGCCGTTTGTCGCCGCGCGCCGCAACGCCACGATCATCGAGGTTAACCCGGAACTCTCCCAGATCACGGCCATTGCGCGCTATTACCTGCCGGGACCATCGGGCGAGATCATGCCGCAGGTGCTCGCGGCGATGACGGATGGGGAATGATGATGCGCGATGGTGTGAAGGTTAGCCTCACCCCCCGGCCCCCTCTCCATGTTATGGAGAGGGGGAGTCGGCGTGCGCTTTCAAGTCCCCTCTCTACGAAGTGGAGAGGGGATTTAGGGGTGAGGCTAATTTTGCTCCTGGTCATTGTAGCGCTGCTGTATCCGCTCTCGATCCGCGCGCAGAACGGCACCACAGGCCGGATCGACGTGTTTCTGGCAGACGGGAACGTGTATTTTGTGGACGCGCTGAGCGGGCTGAGCACGGTTGTTCCGGTCAGCGGCGGACAGAATTTCACGCGGGTGGGGAATTACGTGCTGTACGAAAAAATCCAGAGCGGGGCTATCATGCGCGCCAATACCGACGGCACCCTGGAACCACACCCGTTCATCCGGCGCGGGATCGACACGGCGGCGATCCGGTGGGTGGTATCGCCGGATACGCAGGCTGTCGCCTGGGTGACGGTCAGCACGGCGGGCGAATCGTCCGTATTTGTGGCCGGGGCCGATGGCCGCGATCTGCGCCAACTGCCGATCTCGTCGCCGCTCTCGTCACCGGGCGCGCCGCTGGAACTGGCTCCGCTGGCGATCACCAACGGCATGACCGATTTTTTCTACGACGCGGCCCACACACCGGGCACAGAGTCCACGATCTATCCCCGGTATAACCACGTCATGCGCTACAGCATCGCGGACGAAACCTTCTACCCGCTGCCCGGTGAGCCAAACTGCCCGTGCAGCGCGGCGATCACGCCGGGCGGTCGCATTTTTGCCCGGTTGGAAGCGGCGGAAACGGCAGGCGGCAGCGGTCCATTTGCCCTGCATCTCTGGGACCTGCCATCGGACGCGGGCTACCTGATCCCGGCCCCGGACCTGCCATATTCCCGCGCGGGCGACCTGATCCTGAACGAGTCCGGGACCTCTGCCGTTTACAGCGCCGCGACGGGGGGACAACCGGGCGACGCGCTGGCCGAAACACAGTATATGCTGGTATTGGTCGATGGCGTGATGGGCCAACAGTACCCCATCCTGCCGCCCGACCCAGTGCGCTACCGCCCGGTGGCCTTCATCGACGGGGATACTGCGCTGCTGCTGATCGACATGGCGGGCGGCGCGACGTACAAGCTCGACCTGGCAAGCCGCGAATTGGCGCGCGTCTCGGATAAGGCGTTTTTGGGGACGATCTTAGTGCCGTGACCCGGTGCCGTGACCTGGTGCCGTGACCCGGTGCCGTAAAACCATCCACTGCGCCACAAACGTGATCGCGGAGAAGTTTTGAGAAATCTCTACTACGGCTCGTGCGGGTGATGGCAGCACGGCTTATCCGCCACGATCACCACTTCGTCCCCATCGGAGAATAACCGAATCCGGTCGCCAAAGGTATCGGCCAGCGTTTCCGGCGTGTAGACCTCGGCGGGCGGACCGTAAGCCAGCATGTGCCCGTCCCGGAGCATCATCACCTTGTCGTAAAATGTCCCGGCCTGGGCGAGATTGTGGGTTGCCAGCAGCACCGCGACTCCCTCTTCGCGCAGCACGTCCAACACCTGGAAAATGTCAGTTTCCGCCGCCGCATCAACGCCGCTGAACGGTTCGTCCATGAGTAAAACGCGGGCCTGCTGCGCCAACGCCCGCGCCACGAAGACGCGCCGCCGCTGCCCGCCGGACAGTTCCCCGATCTGCCGCTTGCGAAAGACCCACATCCCGACGCGCTCCAGGGCATCACGGGCGGCCTGACGGTCCCGGCGGCGCGGGGGCAGCACGTAGCCGATCTGCCGCGCGCGGCCCATCATCACCACGTCCCACACCGTCACCGGAAATTTCCAGTCAATCGCTTCGTGCTGCGGCACGTAACCGACCATCGTGTGACTTTTCTGGCAGGACGCGCCCTGGATCGAGATCGATCCCTGGTGGGACAGCAGGCCGACAATCGCCTTGAACAGCGTCGATTTGCCCGCGCCGTTGGGTCCGATGATGGCGATCCGCTCGCCTTCGTGGACCGCGAACGTGACGCCGTGCAGCGAGCGGTGCCCGTTGTAGCTAGCCGACAGGTCATTAACCGTCATGACGGTCAGCCGCTCGCCGGTGTCCTGACAGTCTTCGCTGTCGTTGGTAGTGGTGGTGCGCCCAGTGAGCGCGCGCAATGATAGATCGACCATGATGTCACCTGCGTATCTGTTTTTGTGTAATTTACCTCACCCCCTAAATCCCCCTCTCCAACCAAGTTAGAGAGGGGGACTTACAGAGTCCAGTACCCGTAATTTCTCCCCCTCTCCATTTCGAATGGAGAGGGGGCCGGGGGGTGAGGTTTTATTTCAACGCCCCGGCGATCTGACTCGCGTTGAACCGCATGTAGTCCAGGTACGTGCTCGCCGGACCGTCGGAGTCGCTCAGCGAGCCGGTATACAGCCGCACAAGGCCCGCTCCGGCTTCGTCCGCGATCTGCTGCGCGAGGTCCTCGCTGACGGTCGTTTCGGTGAACAGCGCCGGGACG